>NZ_RAWT01000041.1:0-23693 GCF_003612005.1 Pyramidobacter sp. CG50-2 | reverse complement strand
GGCGAACTGAGAGGCGAAATCAAGACCACCGGAGCGCTCGGCTCCGCCCTCGCCGGCCTGAAACCGATGCAGTACGACCCCGTCGAACCCAGCCAGATCATGGCCGGCTTCGGAGCGTACAGAGGCGAGTACGCGCTGGCCCTCGGCTTCGCGCACTACCTGAAAGAAGACTTCATGGTCCACGCCGGAGTGTCCGTCACCCACCACGGCGATTCGATGGTCAACGCCGGACTGACCTGGAAGATCGGCAGGAAAGAAGACAAGGATCAGATCCCCGAACGCTACCGCAAGGGCCCGATCAGCAGCGTCTACGTGATGCAGAAGGAGAACGCCGAACTGCAGGCCGAAGTGGCCTCGCTCAAGCACAAGCTCGCCGAGAGCCAGGCCGACCAGGCGCGCGAGATCGCCGAACTGAAGTCGGATATGGAAAACATGAGACGCCTGCTGCGCGCCTCCGGCAAGCTCAAGTAACGCCGGTTTTCGACGGGACGGAAAACGGCGAAGAAACGCGAAGGGCCCCCGATCGCACGATCTACGATCGGGGGCTCTTCGCGTTTCTTCGCCGCGCTTTCGGGGAAAACGCAGCGTTACTTTTTGCTCTCTTTCTCCGTTTCGTCCTGCATGGACTCGTCGGAGATGTCCAGATCGATCACTTCTTCGTCGATATCCACGCCGTGGCCACTGTCCACGGAATCTTCGTCGTCGCTTTTTTCCGGCGCCGCGTAGAAGCCCAGGCCTTCGGCGGCCTGATCGAGCACGGTCTTGCGGATCTCGGCCAGCATCTCGGGGTTCTTGTCGAGGAACTCGGCCAGACGGTCCTTGCCCTGGGCGAGCGTCTCGCCCTTGTAGGTGAGCCACGAGCCCTTGCGCTTGACCACGTTGGCGTCGATGGCCATGTCGACGATGGACATGGTCAGGGGGATGCCCTTGCCGTAGATCAGCGAGCAGTGGGCGCTGCGGAACGGCGGCGCCTGCTTGTTCTTGACCACCTTGATGTAGAGCTCGTGGCCGATCACGTCGTCGCCCTTGGAGATCTGCTTGCCGCGGCGCACTTCGACGCGCACCGAGGTGTAGAACTTGAGAGCGCGGCCGCCCGTCGTCGTTTCCGTGGGGCCCTTGGAGTAGCCCGTGGGGATCGTGGCGCGCAGCTGGTTGATGAACACGACGACGCAGTTGCTGCGGGCGATCGAGGCGGTGAGGCGGCGCAGTCCGTAGGACATCAGGCGCGCTTGCAGCCCCACCTGGCTCTCGCCGATCGTGCCGTCGATCTCCGCCTGCGGCGTCAGCGCCGCCACCGAGTCGACGACGACGATGTCCACAGCGCCGCTGCGCACCAGCGTCTCGAGGATGAAAAGCGCCTGCTCGCCGCTGTCCGGCTGCGACAGGTAGAGCGATTCGATCTGCACGCCCAACGCCGCCGCGAGACGCGGATCGAGCGCGTGTTCGGCGTCGATGAAGGCCGCCACGCCGCCGGCCTTCTGCGCTTCGGCGATGGCGTGCAGCGCCAGCGTGGTCTTGCCGCTGCCCTCCGGTCCGAAAATCTCGACGATGCGGCCGCGGGGAAGGCCGCCGATGCCGAGCGCCACGTCCAGCGGCAGGATGCCCGTGGGGATCACTTCCACGTTCGCCGTGTTGCGCTCGCCGAGGCGCATGATCGAACCGTCGCCGAACTTGCTGCGGATGTCGTCGAGCGCCTGCTCGAGAATGTCCTCGCGCGTCAGTTTTTTGCCCTTTTTTGTTTCAGCCAAGGGAAACTCCTCCAGTCTCTGTGGTTTTATCGGAATCTACGCTCCGTCCGCCGCCGTTCCCAAGCGGCAGACCGTCAACGGTTCGTAGCGCGGACCTGCGGGCGTCAGGCGGCTGCGCATGAAGATCGCGCGGTCGGCCGTCCAGCCGCGCCCGGTGAGCTTCCACGGGCGCAGGGCGTCCAGCGCCGCCGGGTCGAACCCGCGCGAGGCGTCCATACGGGCCAGTGTCAAGTGAGGCGAGAACTTCCGGCCGTCGGGCGGCAGCCCCTCGTCGCGGCAGGCGCCTTCGATCAGGGCGTTCAGCCGTTCGAGCGCCGCCGTGTCGCCGCCCAAACCTGCCCAAAGCACCCGCGGCGGCCGGCCGAACGTGCCTGTTTTCCGCAAAGTCAGCGTCGGCGGAGCGGCCCGACGTTCCGACAGCAGATCTTTCACGCGCTCGCCAAGAGCCTGCGCCGCGGCTTGCGGAATCTCGCCGCAGAAACGCAGCGTCACGTGCAGATCGCCCTCCGCCACCCAGCGGACGCCCGAAACCGCGGCGCGGTTTGCGGCGATCCAGGCGGCGATCTCTTTTTTCAGCTCGGGCGCAAGCGGCAGGCAAAAGAAACAGCGCACGCGCTCCATCACTCCGCCTCCGCCAGCGCCTCGACCAGCATCGAGAGGGCGTGAGCCGCCGTCTGCGCTCGCACTGCGGCGCGGCCGCCGACGAAACGGCGCACATGGGCTTCGACTCCGCGAGGGCCGCATAAGCCGAACCATACCGTGCCAACGGGTTTTTCCGCGCTGCCGCCGTCGGGGCCGGCCACGCCGGTCACCGACACGGCCCAGTCGGCGCCGAGCGCTTTCGCCGCTCCCTGCGCCATGAAACGCGCGCATTCGCCGCTGACGGCGCCGACCGTGTTCAGAATTTCCTTCGGCACGCCCAGCAGCTTCGTTTTCACCGCGTTGGCGTAGCTGACGACGCCGCCGAGAAAGTACTCGCTGCTTCCCGGGACCGCCGTGATCGCGCCGGCGATCAGGCCGCCCGTGCAGGATTCCGCCGTGCCGACGGTAACGTGCCGCGCCAGCGCCAGTTCTTTGAGTTTCAGCGCCAGCGCCGTGATGTTTTCTTCCTGCGTCATCACTCACGGACCTCCTTCGAAAATCGCCGCGTTCCCTAAAAAGGCCACCAGCCCTCGATGAAGACCTTTCTCAGGCCCCAGAGCGCCAGATTGGCCAGAACGCCGCCGGCCACGTCGTCGAGCATGATTCCCAAACCGCCGGGGGCCTTCTCGCAGGCGTTGACCGGCCACGGCTTGAGGATGTCGAAGAAGCGGAACAGCAGGAAGCTGGGGATGAGAAAATTCACCGCGCCGCCGCCCTGCCCGACCACGGCCGCGTGCCCGATCGTGGCGATCAGCTGGCCGACCACCTCGTCGATGATCACTTCGCCGGGGTCGGATCGGCCGCAGGCCTTTTCATATGCCCCTGCCGCCCAGACGCCTAATGCTGCCAGCGCGGCGATCGCCGCCAGACGGACCGGCTCGGGCAGAAACACCGCCAGCACGCAGGCCGCGACGCTTCCCGCCGTGCCCGGCGCTTTCTTGACGATTTTCCCCAACCCGCCGACGGTGGCGATCAGCCCCGCCGGCGTCACCACAGGATCGTTATTCATGGATCGCCACTCCCGACAAATCATATTCCGATGAAGCGGTGATCTTCACCGCGATCACGTCGCCCGGCCGGGCGCGCTCCGCTCCCGTCACCGCGACGACGCCGTCGATCTCGGGCGCGTCGCGGAAGGAGCGGCCGACGCGCTCGCCCGTTTCCTCGTCGACCTCGTCGATCAGCACGTTCAGCTCATGCCCGACGAAATGCGCCTGCCGCGTCAGCGAGACCTGCTGCTGCAGTTCCATCAGTTCGTTGTAGCGCGCCGTCTTCTCCGCCTCGGGGATCTGGTCGGGAAACGCCGCCGCCGGCGTGCCGTCCTCGGGCGAATAGACGAACGCGCCGAGGCGGTCGAAGCCGATCTCCTCGACGAAGTCGAGCAGCTTGTCGAACTGCGCCCGCGTCTCGCCGGGGAATCCCACCATCAGCGTGGTGCGGAAGGCGAAATCGGGATCGATCTCGCGCCCGCGCCGGAACAGCTCGCGGATGTGGCGCTCCACCGGCGGGCGGTTCATGCGCCGCAGCACGCCGTCGTCGACGTGCTGGATGGGGATGTCGAGCCACGGCAAAATCACGGGGCTGGCGGCGACGCGTTCGAGAAAGGCCGTGTCGACCAGAGAGGGATGCAGATAGAACAGACGCAGCCAGACGCCGCGCGGCAGCTCCTTCTCCAGCTCGTCGAGCAGGAACGGCAGCGAGGGACGGCCGAACAGGTCGGCGCCGTAGATGCTCAGCTCCTGGCCGACGAGGCACAGCTCCTTCGCGCCTTCATTGACGAGGCGGCGCGCTTCGCCGACGATCTGCGCTACCGGCACGCTGCGCAGGCGGCCGCGGATGCCGGGGATGGCGCAGTAGGAACAATGGCTGTTGCAGCCTTCGCTGATTTTCAGATAGCGCGTCCAGGGCGTGCCCGACAGATCGGCGCGCAGGCAGCCGGACGCCGCCGCGGCCGGAACGTCGCGCCCCATCTCGCGGAGCAGCGCGCCCCAGTTCTCGGACTTCGCCCAGAAGTCGACCGTCGGGAACTCGGCCTTGAGTTCGTCGCCGTAACGGTTCAGCATGCAGCCGACGACGGCGATCCGGCTGACGACACCCTCTTTTTTCAGCCGTTCCAGATCGAGGATGACCTGAATGCCCTCTTCCACGGCCGCCTGCAGAAAGCCGCAGGTGTTGACGAGCGCGACGTCGGCTTTCTCGGCGCGGCTGACGAGGCGGAATCCCGCCGCCTCGAGAACGCCGCCGAGGTGTTCGCTGTCGACGGCGTTCTTCGGGCAGCCGAGGCTGACGATGTAGAGGTTCTTCACAGGGTTATCTTCTCACTTTCAGGCTCGAGCCGTCGGGACGGTATTCGAGGCGCTGCACGCCGCCGCCGGGAGAACTGAAATCCGTCCCGTTCGTGGAGACCTGCACGTTCTGTCCGGCGCCGAAACGGACGGACAGCGTCCTGTCCAGCGGGAAGGTCTGTTCAAAACCTTCGCGCACCGTGGTCACAAGCAGGTCTTTGTCTCCCTCTCTGACGCGCAGCCAGCAGTCGCCGCTGGCGCGGATCGTCAACGCGGCCTTGGCGGCGGCTTCGCCCGTTTTCTCCGGCATGACGGCCGGTTTCTCCGCAGGGACGAGGGGAGGCTCGGCGTCCGGCTCCGCGCCGGCGTTTTCTGCCTGTCGGCGAGCCTGCATTTCGCGTTGCACCGCCGCTTCCTCGGCTTTCCGCATTTCGTCGTGGCGCGCCTGTTCCGCTTCGCGGCTCTTCATTTCGTCATAGGCCTGTTCCCGCTGCAGCTTGGAAACTTCGCCGCGGAGGCGGTCCCAGTTGAACCACAGTCCGCCAAGCGCTCCTACGATGAGCAGAACCAACAGAATCACGCCGTTGCGGCGCGTCGAGCTGTGCCGGAAGCCGCGGGCCGGCAGCCCCATGTTCGCGGCGCCGGCCCGCACCGAGGAAGGCGGCATCATGGAATGCCGTCTCCCCGCGCTTTCTGACCGGTCGGCGGATTCCGACGCGCCCTGGGCCGGCCCGAAAGTGTCGATCGTCAACTGCTGGCGGTATTCGTTCCACAGCTCGGGAGCGCCGAGCAGCGTCGTGCAGGTGCGCACGAAACCGCGGGCGTACACCAGCGCTTTGAAGCGGGCGAAATTCCCCGCCTCGATGTCCTCGAGAAAGTTCTTCCGGATGCAGGTCGCCGCCGAGATGTCGTCGAGCGTCAGATTTTTGCTTTCGCGCAGGCGCTGCAGCTCGGCTCCCAGTTCCTGAAGCGAACGGGGTTCATCCTTCCTGCGCTCGCTCGTAGGGGTGTTCGCGTCTTTCATCGTGGTTCCTCCTTAAAAATACATGAAACACCGCTCGCGCACGCGGGCGCTTCCGCTATTCTCCATCCGCCAGCGCACGCATTTTCGCGACGGTCGCCGCCGGGTCGGGCGTGCCGAAAACGGCGCTGCCCATCACGGCCACGTCGACGCCGCAGCGGCGCACCTGCGCGACGTTGGGCGCGCCGACGCCGCCGTCCATCTCGATCAGGAACTTCAGGCCGCGGGCTTCGCGCAGCTGACACAGCGTCACGGCCTTCTCCGTCACCTCGGGGATGAAGGACTGGCCGCCGAAACCGGGATCGACCGACATCAGCAGCACCACGTCGGCGATGTTCAGCACGGGCTTAATCAGTTCCACGGGCGTGGCGGGATTGAGCGCCACGCCGGAACGGACGCCGGCGGCGCGGATCTTCGAAAGGGCTCGGTGCAGGTGGCGGCACGTTTCCTGATGAACGACAAGGTAATCGGGGCGGGATTCGAGGAACATGTCGAGAAAATCCTCGCCGGGCTCGACCATCAGGTGAACGTCGATGACGGCGTCGGGATAGCAGCGGCGCAGCGCCTTGACGACGGCGGGGCCGTAGGAGAGGTTGGGGACGAAATGGCCGTCCATGACGTCCACGTGCAGCCAGTCGAAATCGTTTTTCAGCGCGTCGACGGAGGCGCCGACCGCCAGAGGATCGGCGGAAAGGATCGAGGGCGCGATCAGAAACGGTTTCAATTGTAACGATCCTGCCATACGAAATTGCCTCCCAGATAGATGGTGACGACGGCTTCGCCCACGTAGGGGGCGTTGATCTTGATGTACTCGCCGGCCTTGGCCTTGCGGTTCACGAGCGTGTGCTCGCCTTCTTTGTCGATCAGCTCGATAACCAGCGTCTGATTGCTCACGGGCGGCGCCTGATAACGGATCGAAGCGACTTTTTTCTTCGTTTCGGCAGGCGGCTGCTTCTTGTCGTCCGGCGCCGTCTGCGCGGCGCCGTCGCCCTGCCGGTTCTGAACGGCTGCCGTGTCTGGATCGATGCCGGGCTCTACGACGGTCACTTTCGCGCCGCCGCCGCTCTTCTCACCGCCGTCCTGCTGCGGCGCCAGTTTGCGGTCCCAGCTGGCGACGCGCAGATGAACGTCGGCGCCGCGGGCCACGCGCTGGCCGGCAGCGGGATTCATGGAGACGACCATGCCCTGCGGCGAGCTGTTGCTGTAAACGTACTCCACGCGGGGACGCAGCGAGCTTTCGCGCGCCAGAGCCTCGGCCGTCTTCTCGTCGCGCTGGACGAGATCGGGAACGATCACCATGCCGGAAGCGGCGGCCGGCCCGAGGCTGATCAGCAGGCCGACTTCGCGGCTCTGGGAAATGGAGACGGGCGCCGCGGGATTTTGGGCGATGACGACGCCGGCGGGACGCTCGTGATTGATCTTCTGCACTTCGCCGAGGACGAACCCCGCCTCTTCGAGACGCGCCACGGCCTGTTTCTCCGTCAGACCGCGCAGATCGGGCAGCGGGAGCTTTTCGGAACCGCGGCTGACTTTGAGGATCGCCACTTTGTCGGCGCGGAGCTTGACGCCCGTCTCCGGCCACTGGCCGATGACGGTGCCGCGGGGAAGCGCCGAATCCTCTTCCTCGACGCGGGCTTTGATGCCCATGCGCTCCAGCGTCTGTACGGCCTCGATGACCGAACTGCCTTTCAGCAGCGGGATCGAACGGGCGGGATTGGAGAAGAAGACTTTATAACTGATAAAGGCCGCGCTGCCGATGATGCACAGCAGCACCACCAACAATGCCGCTCGAAAGGTTCTGCCCATGATGTTTGCCTCCGATAGAAAAAATTTATTTCGAGAACGCGGCGAGATAAAAGCCGTCGGTCCAAGGATTTTCCGGCGTCAGCACGCGGCCTCTCCCGCGATCGATCCCTCCGAAATCCGCGGAAAGGGGGCGTTCGGAGATTTCCGGGAAGGCGCGCAGCGCTTTCTCCACCACTTCTTCATTTTCCGCAGCGAGAAGGCTACACGTGGAATATACCACTTTACCGCCCTTTTTGACCAGCGAAAAAGCGCGGCACAGCAACCGATATTGGAGCTCCGCCAGTTCCGTCAGACTTTCCGGCGAGAGCCGCCATTTGCCTTCGGGGTGACGGCGCCAGGTGCCGCTGCCGGAACAGGGCGCGTCGACGAGGATCGCGTCGGGGGCGGCCAGCGGCTCCAGCTCGAGGGCGCTTCCCGTCCGCATGACGACGCGGCCGCTCAGTTTCAGGCGTTCCATCTCGCGGACGCCGGCGGCGACGCGGCCTTTGGAGAGATCCCAGCCTTCGACGGCGATGTCGGGGCGGAGCTGGGCGATCTGGCCGGTCTTGACGCCGCGGCCGGCGCACATGTCGAGCAGGCGCGTTCCCTCGAAATCGGCGGCTTCCGTGCCGACGAGGATCGAGGACTCGCTTTGAGGGGCGAACCAGCCTTCTCCGTACCCCGGCAGCGCGCTGGGCAGCGCGGTGTCCGCCAGGCGCAGCCCCTCCGGCAGCGGCGATTCCGCCACGATCTGTCCCGCTTCTTCAAGCCGTTGGGGCAGATCCCGCGGCGCACCCGGCGACAGACGCAGCGACAGCGAGCTGCCGCCGGCGTTCTGTTCGACGAGCCGGCGCCCTTCGTCCGCGCCGTAGTCGCGGCGCCAGCGTTCGCCCACCCAGAGCGGCACGCCGCTGAGCAGGCACAGCGAATCCAGACGGCCGTCGTTCCGCAGGCGCGCCAGCTCCGCCGGGCCTTCCTCCAGCACGCGGCGCAGCACGGCGTTCACCACGCGGGCGCCGCGCGGATCGCGCGCCTTCGTCCACTCGATCAGCGACGAGATCAGCACGGCGGGCGCGAACTTTTCCAGCTCCGTCAGCCCGGCCGCGCCCGTCAAGACCGCCGCCCGCACCGGCTTGGAAAACTTTTCCGGACGCGGCAGCAGGAATCTTTCGCGCAGATGTTCCCACAGCGAAAGCCGTCGCACGAGCGCATACGCCAGCGACGCCGCCAACGTGCGGTCCGGCGGCGAAACGCGGTCGCCCAGCGCCCGCAGCGACTCGCTGACGATGCCGCCTTTGCTCACCTGGCGCCAAAGGTACATGGCCGCTTCCACTCCGCGCATGGGCGCCGACGTCCTTTCCGCCGCTGGGGGCTTAATCTTCGACAATTTCGGCCTCGATGACATTTTCCGCCGCTGTGGACACCTCCACGCCGCGTTCGACGCTGCTGAAACGTCCGCCCAGCGCCGTTGCCGTGAGCACGCGGAACGCGGCGCCCTGCACCTGCAGCCCCGTCACGTCGCTGCCGCTCAGCGCGATTCCCTGCGCAAATGGAGCGACGTAAGGGGCGACGAACCACGACAGGACGACAGCCGCAACCACGCTGACCGCGTTCGCGCTCCCCGCGGCCGCCAGCAGAACGACCAGGGACAGGGCCGACAGGCCCATGGCGATGACGCGGAACAGCGGGCTTTCCGGAAGGATCCGCAGCGATTTCTCGCCGTTTTTCAGACGCGCCAGCGCCTGTATCGAAGCCTCGTAGACGGCGTTTTCGTCGTCGACGCCGTCGATGAAAAATCCCGCCGCCGAAGCGCTGCCGGTCACTCCCGGCCAGCCGTTCCGGCGGAGCACATTACAGGCCGCGTGGCAGAGCGTCAGATTGGCGCGTACGCGGGCGTCGAACAGCATGTCCCAGATCTGCCGCGGCGCTTTCGTCAGCCCGCGCGCCGACGCGCCGGCGAGAAAGATCCCGCCGCAGAACACGATCATCATCAAAAAAAGCGGCATCAGCAGGATCCAGCCTCCGGAAAACAGAAACAGGAACAACAACATCAGCCATAAGGGATTAAATCTCATCGTCATCCTCCCGAAGGCAGACAGTCAAAAAACGGGTGGCCTCCCCTTTCTCGGGGACCACCCGATTTTTCGACCATCGTCAGTCGCGGCTGCGCGAGTTGCGAAGCGCCAGGAGACGCACGAGCTGGAGCGCCGCCATCAGTGTGGCCGACACATACGTCATGGCCGCGGCGTTGAGGACTTTGCGTGCGCCGCCGACTTCGTCCCGGGTCATCATGCCGTTCGTGGAAAGCACCTTGAGCGCCCGGTTGGAGGCGTCGAATTCCACGGGCAGCGTGATCAGATGAAACGCCAGCACGCCGACGAACAGCAGGATGCCGATGTTCATCAGCATGTTCGAAGCGCTCAGCAGACCGATGAAGAACAGCGGCATGGCCGCGCTCGACGACAGCGACAGCAGCGGCACCACGGCGTTGCGGATCTGCAGCGGCGCGTAGCCCGTGGCGTGCTGCACGGCGTGCCCCACTTCGTGAGCGGCGACGCCGATCGCGGCGATGGACGTGCTGTCGTAAACGGGCTCCGAAAGGGACAGGCTGCGGTCGCGCGGATCGTAGTGATCGGTCAGCTGTCCGCCCACCTGCCGGATGGGCACGCCCGACAGACCGTAGCTGTCGAGGATCTGCCGCGCCGCTTCGCGGGCCGTCAGGCCGCTGCGCGAATGGACCCGCGAGTAAGTGGCGAAGGCGTTTTTCACGCGCGCCTGCGCCCACATCGCCAACAGGATCGCGGGAAACAGAATGATCATGGTCCAGTCAAGACCCAGCATAGGCATCATTTTCAAAGACCTCCCGTTTTTTAGGTTAGCCCTATTGAATCATGAACAGACGATTTGGTCAATATTGGTAAAAACTACGATTTTACCGCCTGTCTACTTGTAGAATTTCGCGATCGCATCGGCCACCCGCTGCTGCTCCTCCATGGTCAGCCCGGGGAAAACCGGCAGCGCCAGACACTCTTCGGCGAGCTTTTCGCTCTCGGGATAATCGCCCCGTGTGCCGCCGAGGAATGCGAAGCACTTTTGCAGATGCAGCGGCAGCGGGTAATAAACTCTCGAAGCGATCCCTTCAGCGCCGAGGAAGTCCATCAGCTCGTCGCGCTTTCGGGCGCGGACCACGTACTGATGATAGGTGTGGTAGTTGCCGGGAAGTTCGTAAGGCGCCGTCATGAATTCGCCCAGTTCTCGCTCGGCGAACAGCATCCGGTAGCGGTCGGCGATGCGGCGGCGCTCCTCGAGGCACTCGTCGAGATGGCGCAGGTGCACGCGCAGGATCGCGGCCTGCAGCGCGTCGAGACGGCTATTGAGCCCCACTTCGTCGTGGAAGTAGGTGGTCCCGGCGCCGTGTACGCGCAGACGGCTCAAACGTTCCGCCCGGGCGTCGTCGTTCGTGGTCACCATGCCGCCGTCGCCGTAAGCGCCGAGGTTCTTGGTGGGAAAAAACGAAAAGGCGCCCAGATCCCCCCAGCCGCCGCAGCGGACGATTTTGCCGTCCGCCTTGCGCCACGTGCCAAAAGCCTGGGCGCAGTCTTCGACGATATGGATGCCGCGGCGTTTCAGCTCGGGCGCGATCTTCTCCATCTCCACCATCTGGCCGAACAGGTGCACGGGCATGAAAACCTTCGTGCGCGGCGTGATCTTTTCCAGCACCTTGGCGGGATCGAGGTTGTAGCTTTTCGGGTCGATGTCGGCAAAAACCGGCGTAGCGCCGAGGCGCGTGATCGCGCTCACCGTCGCGAAGAACGTGAACGGCGTGGTGATCACCTCGTCGCCGGGCCCCACGTCGAGCGCCATCAGATCGAGCAGCAGCGCGTCGGAACCGGAAGCGCAGCCGACGGCGTGTTTGACTTCGAGATAATTGGCCGCCTCCGTCTCGAAGCTTTTCACTTCGGGGCCGAGCACGAAATATTGGTTCTCCACCACGCCGCGGATCGCTTCGTCGATTTCTTCCTTGATCTGCGCGTAATGCCTCTTCAAATCGAGCGTCGGAAGGGTTCTCTTTTCCATGGATGCATCTCCTCTGAGCTGGGACGGCGGCGTGAAAGGAGGCCGCCTGGATTATTCGTTCAAAAACGGGCCTTATCGATAAAATATTATCCCTCGGCGACTCCGTTTTCTCTCAGGTCAGTTTATTGTATCACGAGCCGCAGCATCGTGACACAGAGAGTGAAGAAACTGGTACAATACGTGGCAGGAAGTTCTTTCTATAATTCAGACAAAGGAGCCTTTTCCCATGAGATTGATCGTCACGTTTCTTTCCGTCGGCACACTGATCGCTTACGGTTACGCGCTGGCCGGCCTGGGCGGCTATCTGATCGGCAAAGGGCACCTGAGCTACATCGTCTGGGGACTGCTGCTCGGCACGCTCAGCGCCGTCGCCGCGCTCTTCCTGTGGCGCAAACACGCCCGCGAATTCTACGTCGACGACTGATCCGGCGGGCAGGGCATGATTTCATGAAAAAAGCCGATGATCAAGCGATCACCGGCTTTTTTGTCTTTGAAGAATTTGTGTTCCGCAGGCGGATTACTCCACCGCGATCTCGGCGCTGGACTCCCAGAGGCCGTGGATGTTGCAGTAGGAAACGGCGATGAGCGTGCCGCTCTCCTTGAGTTTGACGTGCAGGCATCCCTGAGGCGCCGTGGCGTTGTCGCCGTGGACGTCGAAGGTCAGCTCGCCGAGTTCGACCGCGAACTTGCTGGACGCGCCCTTGAAGTAGAGCTTGATCCAGGCGATGTAATGCTCCATCGTGTTGGGATGGGCGATCTCCTTGCCCACCGAAAGCATCACGTGGGCCGTCTCCCCCGCCTTGACGGACGCCGGCGCTTCGATCACGGGAACGTGCTTTTCGCCTTTCCAGTCGCCGCTTTGAATCAATTCACCAATTTTCATCGTATTACCCCCCATGGATAGATTTGGTTCTTGTACTCCGACCAATTATATCATGTATCTCCCGGAAGGGCAAAAATTATCGCCCGCTCCGCTCAAAGAATGCATAAAAT
The DNA here is from genome assembly GCF_003612005.1 of Pyramidobacter sp. CG50-2. Lineage (NCBI taxonomy): Bacteria > Thermotogati > Synergistota > Synergistia > Synergistales > Dethiosulfovibrionaceae > Pyramidobacter > Pyramidobacter sp. CG50-2. The sequence continues at coordinate 11,142 of NZ_RAWT01000041.1, read as the reverse complement.
CCCCCGCGCCTCCGGCAGATGTCGTTCGCCCGCCTCCCTTCGCCGCAGAAAAGCGAGCGTCAGGCGTGCAGCGCCCTGATCTGTTCCCACAGTTCCCGTTCGCGGGAAGAGACGTTCTGCGGCACGCTGATCCCGATCACGGCGTAAAGGTCGCCGCGCAGGCTGCCGCCGCGCATGGGCAGTCCCTTGCCGTGCAGCCGCAGGCGGGTTCCCGACTGGGAGCCGGCGGGAACTTTCACTTTCAGCGCGCCTTCGGGAGACGGCACGCTCACGGTCCCGCCGAGCACGGCGTCCCACGGCGCCACGGTCACGGCGGTGACGAGGTCGTAGCCGCTGATCTCGAAGCGGCTGTCCGTCTCGATGTGAACGACGACGTAGAGATCGCCGTTCTCGCCTCCGCCCCGGCCGGGCGCGCCCTGGCCGCGCAGTTTCAGGCGCGAGCCTTCGCGGATGCCGCGGGGCAGGTTCACCTCGATGGTGCGGGGCCCCGCTGCGCCGCTGAGGGTCATGTTCCGTTTCAGCGGCGCGGCCATCACGTCGGCCAGCGAAAGCGTGATCCGCACTTCGCTGTCTTCGCCGCGGGCCGCGCGGCCGCGGCCGCCGAAGAGGTCGCTGGCGCTGAAGCCCCGCGCGGGGCCGCCCATGTTGCCGAAGATGGTCTGGAAGAACTCGCTGAAGCCGCCGCCGTCGCCGAACTCCATGTGCACGCCGCCGCCGGGGAATCCGCCGAAGCCCTGGAAACCGCCGCCCTGTCCGCCGAACTGCTGCGCGGCTTCCCAGTTGGGGCCGAGGGCGTCGTACTTCTGGCGCTTTTCCGGATCGTGCAGCACTTCGTACGCTTCGTTCACGTCCTTGTACTTCCGCTCCGCGCCGGGGGTCTTGTTCACGTCGGGATGGTACTTCTTCGCCAGCTTGCGGTACGCGCTCTTTATTTCCTGTTCCGTGGCGGTCTTGGACACGCCGAGAATTTCGTAATAGTCTTTGTAGGCTACGCTCATAGCCGGACACCTCCACTGGTCAGGGCGATCTTTGTCGTCTAACCAAAGCTGACCATATTATATATTACTGGATTTCCTTTGTCCAGAGGAGGAAAACGAGACGTCGCGGAGCGAAACGGAAAGTTTTGGACAGAGCGCGCCGCTTGAGGTAAAATGAGAATGGAAAAATAAAGCGCCTCGCGGAGGAATGAGCATGGAGTTTTGGAAGATCAACGGCAACGGCAACGATTTCATCACGCTCGACATGCTGGCCGCGCAGAAATCGTCGGCCGAGCTGGCGAAACTGGCGCGACGCCTATGCCGCCGCCGCGCCTCCATCGGCGCCGACGGGCTGCTGATCGTGGAGCCGTCCGCGAACGCGCATTTCCGCATGAGGCTGTTCAACGCCGACGGATCGGAGGCCGAAATGTGCGGCAACGGCGCGCGCTGTATCGCGCGCTTCGCCTGCGAGCGCGGCGTCGCGCCGGCCGAAATGACGTTCGAGACGCTGGCGGGCGTGATGCGCGCGCGCGTCGAGGGCAGCTTCGCCGAGATCGACCTGGGCGAGCAGTCGTTCGCGCCGGGCTGGATCGACCGGCCGCTGACGATGGACGGCGCGACGTTCCGCAGCTGTTTTCTGTGGGTGGGCGTGCCCCATCTCGTGCTGTTCGCATCGGAGAAGCTGAGCCGCGAGGACTGCCGGCGTATCGGCCGCGCGTTTCGTGCGGACGCGTCGCTGTTCCCGCAGGGCTGCAACGTGAACTTCGCGCGCCCCGTCGGACGCGGCGAGCTGACGGCCGTTACCTACGAGCGCGGCGTCGAGGACCTCACCGATTCCTGCGGCACGGGCGGCGTGGCGTCGGCGCTGTCGGTCAGTCTGCTGTTCGGCATGGACGGCCCGATCGAGGTGCACAATCCCGGCGGCACGAACCGCGTCGCTTTCGAACGGCTTGACGAGACGCGCTTCCGCGCCGCTCTGGGCGGGAACACCGCCGTTGTCGCCAAGGGGGAACTTGGCCCCGATGCCTGATCATACCAGTGAAGGGGGAGAAGAGTTCATGAAGGACAAACGAGAGCTTTCCAAGGACGAGCTGGAGCTGCTCCGCGACGAAGCGCTGCCTCCGGCGGAAGACGAAGAGATCATCGAGGACGACGATTGGGCGGAGTTCCGCAAGATGAGCCCCGAAGAGCAGAAGTGGGCTCTGATTCAGCTTCAGCTCGATCAGGAACAGAAATACATCGAGAGTATTTTCACTCCCGAATAGGGAATAAAAAAACGCGGAGCGGCGTTCCGCTCCGCGGCAGAATCTTTCAGGACGTGGTGTGATGAGACATTTTTTCAAAGCGCTGGCGTATTCCTGGAGCGGCTTTCTCGTGCTGCTCAAGGAAGCCGCGTTCCGTCAGGAGCTGGTCATGCTGCTTGCCGCGCTGTCGGTCGTGTGCTGGCGGCGCGGCCTTTCCGCCCTCGGCGCCGCGCTGCCCTGGGGGCTGCTGGTGCTGGTCGCGGAAGCGCTCAACACCGGCATCGAAAAGACGGTGGATCTCTGCACGCCGGAACGGCATCCGTTGGCCAAAGCCGCCAAGGACGCGGCCAGTTTCGCCTGCGGCACGGCGATCCTGGCGTTCGCGCTGGTCTGCGCGCGGGAACTTTTCCTTTAGATCGTTTCGGTCGGGAGGCCGTTGTCTTCCGGCCGCAAAATGCCGGAAGTCCGAGAGCTTCCGGCATTTTTTTGAAAGGCGGGATGTGATGCGTTTCCTTCGCGTTTTACTGCTGCTGGCCGTATGGTCAGTGAGCGCCGCGCCGCTTCAGGCGCGCCGCCCTCTGCCGATCGGAGTCGTTTTTTCCTGCGGTCCCGAGGACTCGATGTTCCGTTCGTCGTTGAGCGGTATCAAGCGCGCCCGATCGGAACTGGACGTTAAGATCACCAGCTATCTCTGCAACTACAACAGCGCCGAATACGAGTCGACTGTCGCGGAGGCCGCCCGGCGGAACCGGCTGGTGCTCGCCGTCGGCAGTCCTCTCGCCGAAGCGGTCGACAGGGCGGCCCGCGCGCACGAAAGCGCCGATTTTGTGCTGTTCGACGCGAAATCCGTCAATCCCGGGGTCTCGTCGGTGCTGTTCCACCAGAGCGAAGCCAGTTATCTGGCCGGCGTGCTGGCCGTCCGTCTGGCGGCGCGCCGAAATTCCCGGAAGATCGGCATCATCCTCGGCGAGCGCGGCGAAAAAACGCCGGCAATGCTGGATTTTCTGCTCGGCTTCGAGCAGGGGGCCAAGGACGCCGACGGACGGACGACGCTGCTGAAACGGAGCGTCCAGTCCTGGAACGATCCTCAAAAAGCGAAGGCCATCGCCCGCGCCATGCATGACGAGGGCGCACAGGTGATCTTCCAGGCGGCGGGGCTGTCGGGAAACGGCGTCGTCGAAGCCGCCATCGAAGAGGGTTTTTACGTGATCGGCGTGGACGAACCGCAGGAGCGCCTTGCTCCCGGCGTCGTGCTCACGGCGGTGCTGAAGCGCTTCGACCTGGCCCTCTTCGACGTGATCAGCGCCCGCGTGGGCGGTCATCTCCGGCGCGGCGCCACGCTTCATTATCGGCTGTGGAACCGCGGCGTCGAACTTTCGTGGACTTCCAACGCGCTGATCCCCGACGAACTGCGCCGCGAGCTCGAAGGGCTCTCCTACCGCATCGTTGACCGCGCGATCCGCGTCGCCAGCTGTTATAACGACGACGGCACCTTCAAGGCGACGCTGAAACCGCTGCCGCCGGAGTTTTCCGCCTCGGGATCGGGGAAAAAATAACGTTTTCGCCACGGGGTTCCCATCGGCACCTTGAAGCGAAGAAACGTCTGCTTCATCGAAGGGACGGCTTTTCATGAGAAACGGGGGGAACGAATGAATCTGAGCACTTTGTTCCAGATCATGGGCGGCGTCGGGCTGTTTCTGTACGGCATCAAACTGATGGGCGACGCCCTGCAGGACTTGGCGGGCGACCGCATGCGCACGCTCATCGCGTCGCTGACGAGTACGCCGCTGAAAGGCGCGCTGGTCGGCACGCTGGTGACGATGGTGATCCAGTCGAGCGCCGCCACGACGATCATGTCGGTGAGCTTCGTGCAGGCGGGGATGATGACGCTGAAACAGGCGCTCGGCGTGATCATGGGAGCCAACATCGGCACCACCGTCACGGCGCAGCTGGTCGCTTTCAACATGAAAGAGCTGGCGCTGCCGCTGCTGGGCATCGGCATGCTGTTGGCGGTGTTCGGCCATTCCAAAAAGCGCCGCTACGTCGGCAACGGCATCTTCGGCTTCGGCCTGCTTTTCATCGGCATGAACACGATGGAGCACGCGCTCGGCTTTCTCGCCGCCAACAAACAGTTTTTCCTCAGCTTCGCCTCTCGGCCGCTGCTCTGCGTGGCTGCCGGTACGCTGCTGACCATGGCCGTGCAGTCAAGTTCGGCCACCGTCGGCCTGACGATCGCCATGGCCGTGCAGGGACTGCTGCCGCTCCAGTCGGCCATCGCCATCCTGCTGGGCGACAATCTTGGCACGACGATCACCGCCGTCATCGCCGCACTGGGATCGAGCCGCTCGGCCAAGCAGGCGGCGGCGGGACACGTGCTCTTCAATCTGCTCGGCGTGGCCATCTTCCTGCCGCTGCTTGTCCCTTACTCGGCGCTGATCTCGCACACGTCCGGGAATATCGCCCGTCAGCTGGCCAACGCCCATACGCTCTTCAACGTCGTCAACACCATGTTCCAGCTGCCCTTTGTGAGCCTGCTCGCCCGGCTGATCCAGAAACTGCTTCCGGTCAGGGATGAAAAAGTTTACACCGGCGCCCGTTATCTGAACGAGAGCCTGCTGAACACGTCGCCGGCCGCCGCGCTTACGGCGGTGCGCAATGAACTGCTGAACATGGGCGGCATGGCGCTGGAAATGCTCGACCTGGTAAAGCAGGCCTTCGCCGCCAAGGACCCGTCCGCCGCAGCCAAGCTGAACCAAGTGGAGGACGGCCTCAACGACCTGACGCGGCGCGTCGCCTCTTTCGCCGCCAAGCTCTGGCAGCGCCACATCTCCGATCATCTTTCCTCGCTGCTCGAATCTCTCGTCAACGGCTCCAGCGACATCGAGCGCATCGGCGACCATGCCCAGAACATGATGGAGCTTTACGAATACCTTCAGGACCACAATCTCGAATTTTCGCCGTCGGCCGTCCAGGAGTTTTCCGCCATGATGGCTCTGGTCCGCGAGATGGTGCAGAAGGCGCTCGAAGCCCTGCGCGCGGAGAACGTCGAACTGGCCCGCGAGGTGTCGGTGACGATGGAAGACCGGGTCGACGCCATGGAGAAGCAACTGCGGCACATGCACATGCAGCGCCTCAACGACGGGACCTGTACGCCCTCGTCCGGCGTACTCTTCATCGACCTGGTCAGCAACATGGAGCGCATCGGCGACCACGCCACCAACGTCGCGGAAATCATTCTGGAAACGTCCGGTCTGCAGGCACGCCGGGAAACGGGCAAAAAGTTCGAGCTGTGACGAGCGCGGGGAGACGCGCGCGTCGCCGCGAGGACGTCCCAAAAAGCGGCCGGCTGAACGCCTACCGCGCCGCTTCGTGATGTAGATTTTTGACTCAAACGACGAACGAGTTGCCTTCCAACTCGTTCGTCGTTTTTTATCGGGAGTCAGTGTGGAATTGCCCTCGGAATGTAACAAAGTCAAGCTTTCAATGCAGGATATTATTCGGCTGCTCTGGCGTTGATCAGCGTACGGCGTTCGCGTTTGATGGAGCCGTCGGGCTGGCGCCAGAATACGCCGATACCGAGGTAGGTGATGGCGATCGCGACGAACGGGCAGAGCCAATTCAAGAGGGCATAAGGAGCGTAATCGAGCGTGGCGACGCCGAGGACGCCCGCCGCGTAACCGGCGCAGACGTTCCATGGGATCAGCACGGAAGTCAGCGTGCCGCAGTCTTCCAGCGAACGGGACAGCATGCGGGGTGCGAGCCCGCTCTCCGCGAATTTTTCCTTGAACATGCGCCCGGGGATGATGATGGAAAGATACTGGCTGCCTGTCAGCAGATTGCCGATAAAACAGGAGGCGATCGTCGTGGCGATCAGGCCGCCGGCACGGCGCACGCCGCGAGTGATGGCGCTGAGCAGAACGCGCAGGAAACCGCCCGCTTCAAGAAAACCTCCCATGGCCATCGCGGCGATAGCCAGCTCGACGGACCACATCATCGGGAACATGCCGCCGCGCCCCACAAGACGAGAGATCATGGCGGACACGTCCTTGGCCAGTTCGGGCGCAAGCGTGATCCCCCTTTCGGCCAGGAGCCCGGCAACGGCCGTCATGTCAGCGGCGCCGGCGACCTGAGCCGTCAGCTGAGGTTTGTAGCCGCTCTGGCCAAGGGACCAGATCTCGCCGATGGAAACGCCCTGGGTAAAGGCCATGATGACGGACACGAGAATACCGAGGCAGATGCCGGGCATGGCGGGGACTCTCAGCGCCGAAGCGACGATAACCACAAGCGGCGGCACGACGCAGAGCCAGCTCACGTTGAACTCGGCGGCGATCATGGTCTGGATGGCCTTGATGCGCTCGGCATCCAGCGTCTGACCGGCAAAACCGCGCCCCCAGAAGATGTACACGGCGAAGCAGATCAGCAGTGTCGGCAGAGTGGTCCAGAGCATGGCGCGGATGTGATCGAACAGGTCGTTTCCGGCCACGGCCGGAGCCAGATTCGTGGTATCCGAAAGGGGCGACATTTTGTCGCCGAAGTAGGCTCCCGAGACCACGCAGCCGGCGGTCATGGCGGCGGGGACGCCCAACCCGTTGCCGATGCCCATCAGCGCGACGCCGATCGTTGCCTCGGTGGACCACGAAGAACCGGTGCAGAGAGCGATGATCGAACAGATCACCATGGTGGCCAGCGGGAAGTACGCGGGGCTGAGGATGTCCAGACCGTGATAGATCAGGCCGGGGATGATGCCGGCACGCATCCAGATGCCAATGAGAATGCCGACGAGCATCAAGATCATGCACGAGGGCAGCGAGGCCATAATGCTGTTCAGCGCCGCCTGCATGACGTCGTCGTATTTCAGCTTCAGCCACCAGCAGTCGACCAGAGCCACTACCATGGCCAGCATGGCGATGGGCACGTGCACGTCGACGCCGTATTTCAGCGTTGCCAGCGAGACGACGGCGTGATCAGGGCGATCAGCAGAAGCGCCGCTCCCAGCGTCGCTTCGCGTTTTGTTTCGTGCGGAACTCTCTTTTCTTCTTCCAACATCGTTGTTTCCTCCTTCACGATTTCAAATTCGCATACGAGCGTCTCGCGGATGCCCGGTAAAACACCCCGTTAACCGAGCCGCAGCGCGGCTTTCAGCCTCTGCGCCGGAGCGGATGTTCCACGTGGAACATCCGCTCCGGCGCAAAAATTTTCAGCGCGACCAAACCTTTCTTCCCTCCAGATACGTGGCCAGATGCGTCGTGCGGCGCAGTTCCATGGCAGGCTTTTCAAAAGGATTGCCGTCGGTCACGGTGAAGTCGGCGCGATAGCCGGGATGGATGCGACCGAACTCGTTTCCTCTGCCGACGGCGCGCCACGGATTGATCGTATAGGCCGTCAGGGCTTCGTCCAGCGTCAGCGTCTGCGAGGGATCGTACTTGAGCGGCGAGCCGTCGTCGTCGCAGCGGCACACTGCACTCCAGATGCCGATCCACATGTTCTCCAGTTCCATCGGCGCGTCGGTGCTGCCCACGACAAGCAACCCCGTGTCCCAGAGCGCGCGGAAGGGATACGCGTCGAGGGCGCGCTGCGCGCCGAGGCGCAACGGCGCCATGACGCGATCGGTGTAGCATTGACAGGGCTGCAGGTCGAGCACGACGCCAAGGCGGGCGAGTCGTTCGCGCAGGTCTTTGGGACAGCAGATCACGTGCACGAAGCGATACGGCAGTCGCGGCCGTCCCTCTTCCCCGATGACGCGTTCCACGGCGCCGGCGGCCTGTTCGACGGCCGCGTCGCCGATCATGTGCGCCTGCACCTGAATGCCGCGGCGGTGAGCCGCGCGGATCAGCCGATCAAGCTCTTCGTCGGTGTGATTGGGTACGCCGCGGCTCCCGGGCATGTCGTCGAAGGGCTCGCGCATGGCGCAGGTGTGTCCGCCCAGCGTGCCGTCCATGAAGATCTTCAGGCCGCCGTACATGATCTGATCGTTGCCGATGCCGGAGCGGAAGGTGAACTCCGGCAGCCGGTCGTGATAGCAGATCACGCGCACGGGCAGTTTGCCCCGCTCGTACAGATTCTGCCAGGTGAAGATTTCCTCGCCGAGAGCGTATTTGGGCGCGTCGCAGGCATGCCCGCACGTGACGCCCCGAGAGGCCATGCACAGCGCGGCTTCCTCCATCGCGTCCGTAAGCTTTTGCGGCGTCTCGTATTCCGCTGCCACCGCTTCGATGATGGGAGCTGCGCCGCCTTCGGTCATGACGCCGGTGACTTCGCCCCTTTCGTCGCGCAGCACGTAAGGATCGGCGCTGTTCCACAGGCCGCTTTCCTTCATGGCGCGGGTGTTGGCGATGTGGCGATGGCCGCAGTAACGGCTCATCACGACGGGATGGTCGAAGTTGAAAGAGTCAAGCCATTCCCGCGTCGGCGGCGTCGTGTCGGCCCAGGCCATCTCGTTGAAGTTAATGGCGCGGATCCATGCGCCGGGCTTGAGCTGCGCCGCTTTTTTGCGAAGCATCTCGCCGGCTTCCGCAAGAGATTTGACCGACAGCAGGTCGACGTAGAGACGTTGACGGGCAAAAGCGGTCAGATGCAGATGCCCGTCGCTCATGCCGGGCATGACCATGTTGGCGCCATAATCCTCCACGTCTGCGCCGGGACAGGCAGCGCGAGCGCCGGCCCAATCGCCCACGTAAACGAAACGACCGTTCTCGACTGCCGTCGCCTCGGCCCAAGGGCGGTCTTTGCATCCCGTCCAGATCTTGCCGCGAATCACAAGGCTTTTCATATTCTGCGCCCCGCCTTTCCTTCGATTTTCTGTTTTGGTCCTGCAGAAAACGCATACGAATTTCAGCCGACATCACATAAGCAATCGACGCAAAATTCTGTCTCGCCGGATATTTATTATAATTCAGCATTGTATACGTCTTTGCGTTTTTTTCATCTGCCCAAAATCACTCATTTGTTCCCATCCGATGAGACAAAATTACAGCAATAAAATGCAAAAATCGTATTTTGCAAAAATTTAGCTGCGATATATCTCGAAAAATCCGCACAGAAACGGCTCGCGGCGATGTGGTGTATAATTGTGAAGATCGTTCCGACAGCGACGGGAGTCAACGGCCGACCGTCCATTCAGCCCAGCTTGCAGGAGGCTCTGAAAATGAAAGAACCGGAAGCTTACGCCCCGACTGCCGCGGATTTCGTCTACCGACATCTGCGCGCCCAGATCTTCGCCAAAAAGCGCCAGCCCGGCGACCGGCTCACCGAGGAGGCGATCGCCCAGGAGCTCGACGTCAGCCGCACGCCCGTGCGCGAGGCGATCCGCCGCCTCACCGCCGAGGGATTGGCGACGCTGATCCCCAACGCCGGCGCCCGTCTGGCCAATCCGACCAAGAAAGAAATCATGGATACCTACGAGCTGCGCGAATATTTGGAGTGTCTGGCGGCGCGCAAGGCGGCTCTCAACATCACGGGCGCGCAGGCGAACACGCTTCAGCAGACGATCGACGAAGAAGAGCAGATTTTCGCCGCCCGCAATTTCGAGGCCTATCTCGACGTGAACAACCGTTTTCACCGCACGCTGGCGGAGTGTTCCGGCAACGCCGTGCTGGCGGAGTTCGTCGGCAATCTGCTGGCGCGCACCTGCGTGTACATGATCTTTTACGATTCGTTCTTCGACATGAGCACCAACCCCAGTCTCGACGAGCACCGCGCCCTGCTCAAGGCGCTGCTGGCGCACGACTCCGACAAGGCGGAGCAGCTCATGAAAGTCCATTTGATGCTGTCGGCCACGTCGCTGAAAAGCAACGAAGGACTGCGCGTTCGCAGCGAATAAACGTAGACCGCCATGAAGAGGACGCGCTACCTTGGAAGGATCGCTCAACCGGTTTTATCGTCTCCGTTAACAGAGTTACCGTTATCTAAACATCAAAGATACAGTTCCGTCGAAAATATGCTATGCTGAACGTACGCAGCTGGAGCCGCAAGGAGAAGAGCCGTAGAAATGCTCGTTCAGGATGCGACGCCTGATCCAAATGGAAGGGAGCGATTTTCATGAGACTGACGTTTTTGGGACATGCCTGTTTTGATCTGTGCGACGGAAAATACCACGTGCTCACCGATCCCTATCTGAGTGGCAACGACCTTGCCGCCGCGAGAGCCGGCGAAGTTCCCGCCGACTTCATCCTCGTCAGCCACTGTCACGGCGACCATCTCGGCGACACGCTGGACATCGCCCGGCGCACGGGGGCGACGGTGGTCGGCGTGGCCGAGCTGCGCGGCATGCTGACGGAGGCGGGGCTGAAAAACTGTCTCGGCAACATCGGCGGCTGGGGGCCGATGCCGTTCGGGCGCGTCAAGCTGCTTCAGGCGATCCACGGCAGCGGCCTTCCGGGAGCGCTGGCCTGCGGCTTTCTGATCGAGATGGACGGCAAAAAAGTTTATTTCGCCGGCGACACGGCTTTTTACGGCGACATGGCGCTGCTGGCCGAGGAAAAACTGGACGCGGCGCTGCTGCCGATCGGCGATTTCTACACGATGGGGCCGGACGACGCGGCCCGCGCGGCCCGCGCCATCGGCGCGAAGATCACCGTGCCCATGCATTACGACACGTTCCCGGCCATCAGGCAGGATCCGCAGGCGTTCAAGGCGCTCTGCGAGCCGGCCAGCAGGGTCGCGGTGCTGCGGCCCGGCGAATCTCTCGAGCTGTAAACTCTTCCGCGAAAACGTTCCGGGTAAATTTTCAGAGTAAATGCAACCTCGTCAAAGTAAATGCGACGGGGTTGCATTTACTTTGACAGGACAAAAGCAGCAAGCAGTCATTACGAACACATAATAACGATCAAGATTGCGCTAACGGAACAAATTCAAGGGGATGAAAAGCTGTTACGAGGAAATTGTCCGAAAAAAGAGCATACAAAAGTGACCCTCAACTGAAA
>NZ_RAWT01000040.1:0-23796 GCF_003612005.1 Pyramidobacter sp. CG50-2 | reverse complement strand
AATGCAAGCTTCTTTTAATTCAGATTTAATGCAACGGGGTACCGGATGTTGCGTTGCATTTACCTTGAAGAATTTCATTTCGGTGTTTTCGCGGTCCAGGACGCGAAAAGGGATTTTTTTTATCGGGAACTCCTGATATAATGTTTGAGATGAGTCGGGGCGAGCGTTTCTCGTCCGTTCCCAAGTTTGCGGGCTGATAAAATTTTTAGGGGAAACCGTTAAGGGAGGAATCGGCTGTGACGTTGCCCTTCAGCGCTGACGCGATCGTGCCGCTGCTTCTGGTGGCGATCGGGTGCGTGGCGCTTCAGCGTTTTTTCAGGAAAAAACTGAGCCGAGATCAATATTTCTACATGAGGGACCTTTCGCTGATGACGGTGATGATGCTGCTGGCGTTGTGGAGCGGCAGCGACCGCATCGAAGCGCTGGTGGCCTGTTCGCTGCTGTCCATGGTCGTGGGGCTGGCGGAGCGGGCTCGGCCGGGAAAAGGTTTCTTTGCCTTTATCGTTCTGCCCGGACTGATCTTCGCCCTGACGGGGCAGCCGATCTCGTTCGTCTCTTCCAGCGGCTCCGCGTTCCTCTACCTGTCTTCATGGCAGTCTATCCTGCTGACCACGGCGTGGATGACGCTGTTCCCTGTGCTGTTCCGGCGGCTCGACCAGGTGCCGGGGCTGGCGGGACATCTGCTGGGCGTCAGCCTTTCGCTGATGGTCGCGGTGACGTATTTTTCGCGCCAGAATCTGGGCGAGGCGTTTTTGGTCTCGGTCGTGTCTCTGGTGCTGGTCGGCGCGTACTGGAGCCGGCTCGGCCATCAGTTCCGTCAGCTGGGAACGCCGCTGGCGTTCCTGTGGGGCACGCTGGTGGCGGGCATTTCCATCATCGGCGTCAGCAAGGGCATCACGCTCACGGCGCTGATGGTGATCCCGCTGGGATTTTATGCCGTACCGCTGGTGGAGCTGTCGCTGGGGCTGGTCAGTCACGCGTTTACGCGTGGACAGACTCGCGCGGCGCCCGACCTTTACAGCCGCGTGATCGAGCGCGGCGTGGATCATCCGGCGGCGGTGCGTCTGGTGACGGAGATCTGCCTGCTGGTGGGCGCCTCGGTGGCGCTGATGCAGCTGATCCCGGATTCCGCCGCGTTGAAAATGGCGGTGCCGGCGATGGCCGGCGTGCTGCTGCTGGTGCTGTGGGGCGTGCACGGCGGCCGCCGCGCGCGCGCCGACGACCATGCGCTGTGGGGCGTGAGGATCGACGGGATCTCCATGAACTACGCGCTGTCGAAGAGTCTGGCCTGGCTCAAGAGCGCCGAGCCGCGCTTCCGCATGGTAGTGACTATGAACGCGCTGGGGCTGAACGAGACGCGCTCCGACGCGGAGTTCCGCCGTATCGCCAACGCGGCCGATCTGAACCTTCCCGACGGCGCGGGGCTGGTTTGGGCGTTGAAAAAACTGAAAGTGCCCGTGGTGGAACGCATCGCCGGCATCGATTACATGGACCGGCTCTGCCGTCTGGCGGCGTCCGAATCGCTGCCCGTATACCTGCTGGGCGGCCGCCCGGGCATCGCCCGCCGCGCCGCGGAACGCCTGCAAAGGGAATATCCCGGGTTGGTCGTTTCGGGCTGTTACGACGGCTATTTCGACCGCGTGTTTTCCGACGAGGTGGCCGGCAACGTGCGCAAAAGCGGCGCCAAGATCCTGTTTGCGGCGCTGGGGATGCCGGCGCAGGAGAAGTGGCTCGACTCGCAGCGCGCGAATCTTGACGGGGTCCTCTGCGTGGGCGTGGGCGGCAGCTTCGACGTTTACGCCGGCGTGTTGAAGCGGGCGCCCCGCTTCTGGCAGAAAATCGGCTGCGAATGGCTCTATCGCCTGTTCCAGGAGCCGTGGCGGCTGAAGCGCGATTTCCAGCTGCTGGCTTTTGTGCTGGCGGTGTTTCGCGAGCGGCTCAACGTCTTCCCGTGGAGAGAAAAAGATCATGTGTAGCGAAATGGTGACCGCCGAGCAGCTGATGAAGCGCGATCTGACCGCGGTGATGGCCGAAGACACCGTCGAAGACGCCATGCACGTGCTGCACAGTCACAGCCTGAGCGGCGTTCCGGTCGTGGACGAGCGGTGGCGTCTGGTGGGCTTCCTTTCGGAATCGGACATCCTCCGTTCCGTGCTGCCGTCGTATCTGGAGATCCTTGCGCAGGATTCCTTCCTCTACGGCGAGCACGAACTGCTGACGAAAAAATTCTCGCAGGTCCGCGCCGGCGCGGTGCGCGACTATATGCAGACAAACTGTCAGTCCGTGAAGACGACGGCGAACATCATGAACGTGGCCGACCTGATGCTGCGGCTCAGAGTCAAGCGCCTGCCCGTCCTCGACGGGCGGCTTCTCGTCGGGATCATCGACCGGAGCGATCTGTGCGAGTATCTGATGAATTCCGGAGGCGCTTCATGACGCCGAAGGAAAGCGAATCGCGCTGGAAAGAGCGGTTGCGCCAACTCGCTGCGTCTCAGCGGACGCAGACGCTCGATCTGGAACGGGAGCTCGAAGCGCGCGTCGACGAGACGGAACGGCGGGCGCGGCTGATGGTGGAGAACACGCTGAAACGCTGCGACGAGATGCAGAAGGCCAGAGTGGCCGCTTATGAGCGCGAGACTCAGCTGCTTCTCGAGCGGATGCGCGAGGAAGCGGAGCGCCGCCGCGCCGAAGCCGCCTGCGCGCCGATGGACGCGGAACTGGACCGCGCCTGGGCGGCAATGAACGGAGAGGAGGAAGCGCGCCGATGATCGAAAAAATGTGCCGGTTGTCGATGGCGGTCCCCGAATCTCTGGGGATGGAGCTGATCGATTTCTTGCAGGCCGACGGGCGCGTCCATCTGATCCTGCCTTCTGAAGAACAGCACAACGTCGATCTGGCGGATCGGCTCCTGGTGTTGCGCGAGAAGCTGCGCGCCGTGGTGGAAACGTTGGAGGGAATTGCCGTTTCCGCTTCGGCGGAAAGCGTTCCCGCTGCGGCCGACGCCGAGGTGGAGCGGATCCTGTCCGAATCCCTCGCTCTCACCGTTCCCGAGCTGGAAAAAAGCGTAGAAAAATTTCAGGCGGAACTGGCCCGCATCATGAAAGGGCATGACCGTCTTACTGATGAGAAAAAACTGCTGGAACGTATTCTTGCGCAGCTGGGAACGCTCGCTTTTAAGGATTCCTTGGGACGTCGCTGTCTGCTCTGGTGGGTAGCGAAAGACCTTTGGCCGCTGGCGCTGAGACAGATCGAACGCCAGTGCGCTGACGGCGAGAAAACGCTGTTTCACGTGCACGATACCGCCAAAGAGGATCAGCTGCTGGTCGAGCTTTCGGTGCCGGCGGCGCGGATTTCCGCCGTGACGGAAATCCTGCACGACATCGGCGCTGCGGTGTGGACGCCGCCGCCTCAATATGCCGGAAAAAATTATGCTGAAAGCATGGAACTGATGAAACGCCGTCTGTCGGAGATCCAGTCCCTTCTCAAGGCGGAGCAGTCTGCACTTGTCGCCATGAGAAAGCAGTGGGGTCCTCGGCAGAAGGCGTTTTTTTTGCTGATCGATCGCAAGGTCGATCAGTATCAGGTCTTCAGCCGCTGCGATCGCCTCGGCGGCGCGCTGCTGGTCGAAGGCTGGATGCCGCAGCGTGGTCTGGAAGATTTCCGTGTCCGTTTGGAAGAAAAATTTGCCGGGCGCGTCGCGCTTCACAGCCGCGAACCGGAACCCGACGAATATGGACAGGTGCCGACCGCTCTCCGCCACGGCGCATTCTTTGCGCCCTTCGCGGTGTTTCTCAAACTCGTGCAGCCGCCGGCTTATGGCACGGCGGATCCCACCAGCCTGATCGGCGTGTTTTTCCCGTTTTTCGCGGGCTGCATCATCGGCGACGCCGGCTACGGACTGGTCATGCTGATTTTGATGTGCTTCGTGCGCCGCCGCGCCAAAAGCGAAACGGTGCGCGACGTGGCATTCGTCCTCATGACCATGTGCGTTTGGAGCATTCTCTGGGGCGCCGCCTTCGGCGAGTTCTTCGGCGATTTCGCGCACCGGATGTTCCACGTGGAACCGCTCTGGGTGGAACGTTCTCAGGCCGTCATGCCGGTGCTGATGTTTTCGGTGGCTCTCGGGCTGGGGCACGTGCTGCTCGGTCTGGCGGTGGGGCTGATCCACGGTCTGAAAGCTCGCCATAAAAAGCACGCCATGGAAAAGCTGGGCGCCATGCTGGTGATCCTGGTCATGGTGGCGGCGCTCATGTCCGTGCGCCGGCTTTTGCCGCCGCAGGCTTTCCCGGGCAGCATCGCGGCGCTCGTCGTCGGCTTGGTGCTGCTGACGGCCGGGGGCGGCATCGGCGGACTGATCGAAGCGATGAGTTCTTTCGGGCATATCCTCAGTTATGTGCGCATCGGCGCCATCGGCCTGTCGTCGGCTATCCTTGCGGTGGCCGCTTCGAAGTTCGTGGACGTTCTCGGCGTTTCGGCGCTGGGACTTTTCGTCGCGCTGGCGATCCATCTGCTCAATTTCGTGCTGGCGTTCGCCGAGTCGGGGCTGCACGCGGCGCGTCTTCATTATGTGGAGTTCATGGGCAATTTTTACGCTGCTCAGGGAAAAGATTATCATCCTTTTATATACAGGAGGAAACTATCGTGGAAAAAGGACTCGTAGCATTGGCGGCGGCGCTGGCCGTGGGGATTCCCGCGCTTGCGACCGCTTTCGCCCAGGCCAGGATCGGCAGCGTGGCGGCCGGCAGCGTGGCGGAAAAACCGGAAACTGCCGGCACGATGATCATTCTCGAAGCGATCCCGGAGACGATGGTCATTCTCGGTTTCGTCGTGGCCATCATGCTGATCTTGCAGTTCGCCTAGGAGTTTTCCGTTGACGGGCGAGGAACTCCTGCCTCCGGCGTTTCTGCGCGCCATGGAGGCGGAACTTGCGGCGCGGCACGAGGCGATGCGGGCGTCCGCGGACAGCCGCATGGGCGGGCTGATCGCCGCCTGCCGTGACGAGGCGGCCGCCGCCGTGAAGGAACGCACCGCCGCCTGCGAAGAGGCGCTGGAGCGCTTGAGCATGCGCCGTCGCCGTCTGATGCGTGCGCTGGAGAGCAGCGTGCAGAAAGAGCTCGAAGCGCAGCATCTGCGGCGGCTCGAACGGGAACTGCGGCGGAGAATCGAACTTTTTCGAAGCAGCGAGAGCTACGGCGCGTTCCTGGCGAGAATGGCGGAGCAATGCCGTCGCGCCGGATTTTCCGGCGCGGGAACGTTCCGGGCCGCGCCGCGCGAAGCCGGACTGCTTCGTGCCGCGGGATTCAACGTGGAAGAAAAAGATCCCGGGCGCTGGGGCGGCTTTATCCTGATCGAGGAGGGAGGCGCGCTCTTTGACTTCACCTTTCAGACCCGCTGGGAGCAATACCGCTGCGAGCTTGTCGTCCACCGTCAGGGAAGAAGCTAATTACGAATACGTGAACGGGCGTCTGCGCGCCCGCACGCGGGATTTCCTCCCGACTCAGGTTTTTGCCGAACTTGCGTGTGCGGATTTACAAGGCGTGGAACGATATTTGCTCGATACGGTTTACGGCCCGCTGTACCGCCGGGACTTCATGCTCTCGGACATGCCGCTGGCGCTGAAACTGGAGAGCCTGATCTCCGCTTCCGCCCGACAGCGTTTCGGCGAACTGAAAAGTTGGGGCAAAGGCGCGGTGCGCTTGCTCACGTCGGTGCTTTCGATCCAGTCGGATCTGGAAAACGGGCAGCTCTTTTTGCGCGCGCTCCAATCGGGGCGGAACGATTACGAGCCGGCTATGCCCGGCTGCGGCGAACTGAGCCCGGAATTTTGGCGGCAGCTGGCCGGCGCCGGCGGCGACCGGGAACAGATCGACGAACTGTGCCGCTACGATCCGACGGAGCTGTCCAATGCGCTCAGCGCGGCAGTGAAACTGCTTGACGAGTCGGGACGGCTCTGGGAAGCCGAGTGGTCTTACATGAAGAGCTCTTTCGACTGGGCCGGCGGCGTGCTGAAACGGTGCCGCGGCGCGAATGGGACGGTCGTCTCGCAATGTCTCGGCTATCTGATCGACTTGTGGAATCTGCGCGTCTGGCTGAGTGTCCATTACGGCTCCGGCGCGCCGGACGAACCGGCACGTTTTCTCGAAGGCGGTTCGTTGCCGCTGGAGCGTCTGCTCTTCGCAAAGAGCTATAAAGCGCTGCTGCGCGGCACGTTCTGGCGTTCCCGCGGCGCGGAACCCGACGAACGTTCGCTGTTCGAGTTGGAACGGCAGTATCTGCTCTGGCAGATGACGCTGCGCCGTGAAGACCCGCTCGGCGTATCGGTGATCATATCCTATCGGGCGCGCTTATTCTGCGAGTGGCGCGATCTGATGACCGTCGTTTCCGGACTGCAGAGCGGCTTGGACCGCGCGGCGCTGCAGAGCGTGCTGCTCGTCGGCCGTTAGGGGGAAACATGAAAAATCATGCGCTTTTGATCGGTTCGGCGTCGTTTCTCCGTCTCTGGTCGGTGCTGGGCTGTATGGAAAAAATCGTTCCCGCTCGAGTCGGATTTCAGGAACTGAAAGAAGCCGGACTCGCCTCCGGAGCGGAGGCCGTCTTATACGAGGAAACGCTCGTGAAGAGCTTTTCTTCGTTGGAAAAAAAATATTTTCAGGAGTCGGTCGATCCTTACTGGATCCCCTTGCCTGCGGTGGAAGGAGGCGAGTTGAAATAAAGGGGCATTCTGCGCCGGTTCAGTCGGTTTGCGCCGAAAGCGTTTGCATCGAAGCCGGATTTCCGGTCGTGCTGGGCGAATTCGCCTGCACCGAAGACAACTCGTGGTATGGGCAGGTGCAGAGTCATGACGGACGGACCGTGCGCATCCTGCCGCTGGATCTTCCGGAAAAGATCCGGCCGGGCGAGCTGCTGCGCCTGGGCGGCGAGACGCTGGAAGAACGCCTTGCCCGCGCGGAGCCGGGCGCCGTGATCGATCCGCTGGGACGGCAGATCATAAAGATCGGCGACGTGTCGATGGGCAATTTCAACTTTTCCGCGGTTCCTCAGCAGACGGCCGGCGGCAGTTTCTGGGGGCTGAAAACGCTGGGCGAGTTCATGAACCTGCACGACGGCGAGGGCGTGGCGCTGCTGGGCACACCGCCGGGCGGTTTCGCTTTGTTGTTCAGCCAGATCGCCGCGGCGCAGCGGGCGGATTTTCTGTATATTTTCTGCCAAGGCGGTTACCACGAGCTGTATCGTTACTGCCGTGCCGTGCAGATGGCCGGCAGTGCGGAGAGATGCACGATCCTCTGGACGCCGCCGTGGAACGTGCCGGCGATAAAGACTCTGGTGCCGCGGGCGCTCACGTATCTGACGGGTCGTCCTCACGCCGTCCGGCGACGGCTGGTCCTGATCGACGATCTGCATTACTGGCTGGAATCGGCGCGTGAATACGGCGAAAGTTCGGGCGAGCCGCCGCTCCCCGACGGTTATCCTTATACGGCCCGGCGTCAGTTGGGCGAGCTGCTGGACCTCAAGTCGCGGCCCGATGGAGACGGCCGCTCCACGTCGCTGATCGTCGGCTGGCGCTATGAAGAGGACTTTTCACCGCTTGCGGAGCATCCCTATATGGGTCGTTTGCCGCGTTTCATGCGCACGGGCATCATCCTTGAAGAGTTTTCGGAGAATCTGGTGCCGTCGGCGGACTCCTGGGGCGATCTGTCGCCCGCCGGCCGCTGTTGGCGGCAACTGTGCCGACTGACCGAGGAATGCGACGAGGACATTCGTCACGCGCTGGAAGCGCTGACAGGACTTTTCGGGGAGCTCTTCGTGGAGTATTCTCCGCTCGGCTTTGCGATGGCGCCGGAAAATCACGTGCAGTGGAGCGATGCCGACGGCAAGACGCTTCTGGGACTGGCTTCCCGGGCCGGTCCGGCGCTGCTGGCGTCGGTGCTGAAGATTCGCGCCGAGCTGCAGCTGAACTTTCGCGAATGGGCCGATGTGCGCCGCCGCAGCTTTATCGACTGGCTGCGCGCGCAGGAGGAGGAACGGCCATGAAACTGCTTCGCCGCGGTTCGAACAACGTCAGTTTTCTCTCTGCTTCGTCGCTTTGGGTCGAGCGTCTCGCCGGCGCGTCGCTGAACGATCTGGTGACGATCCAGGACGATTCCGGCGACAGTTTCGTGGGGCGCGTCGTCGAAGTCCAAAACGACCGCTGTCATGTGCGCATCTGCGACGGCGAGCATTCTCTCTGCCGTGATTCGCTGCAGGTTTGGCTGGGAAGCAACGAACTGGAACTGCCGGCCGAGCCGCCGCTGGTCGCTTCGCGGCTGACGCGCCGCTCGGTCTTCAAGACGGGGATCGCGTCGGTGGACGCGCTTTTTCCCTTGCAGCACGGCCATTCGATCTTTGTGGCCGGAGTGTCGCTCTATCGCTCGCTGGGATTCTTTTCCGCGCTGCTGCACGGCGCGCTTTCGGATCATCAGTGGCCGTGCCTGATCTCGCTCGACACGTCGAAAAACGAGGCGGAGGAGATCCGTCGCATCTGGGATCATTATGGGCTGGAAGACGAAGGGCTGTTTGTTTCCGACAGCCGCGACCAGCTCTATCAGAGCATGACGCCGCTGCGCCTGGGCTGGGAAGCGGCGATCGGCCGCGCCAACGAGGGGCGCGACGTGTTCCTGATGGTGCTCGACCTTGAATCGTGGGCGCGCTTCTATCAGGAAGATCTGGCGCTGCGAGGTTATTACCGCAGCCGCGCCGGAGCTCTGAACGGCTTCAGAAACGCGTTGAGCACTCACATGCAGCTGCTGTACGGCCACAAGGGACGCATCACCGTGGCGGTGCTGCTTTCGGAACGTAAAGTGGCGGGACTGCCTTCGGAGCTGCTGGCGCTGCGCGATCTTTTCGACGGCGTTTTGATCCTGCGCGGCGACGGCGCGCTGTCGTTGAACGGTTACACGCCCCAGCTCCCGCGGGGGATGGACCGTTCGGTCGAGTACGCCTGCCTGCTGCGCCGCCAGTGCAAGGAGCTGAGAGCGGAATTGAAACGCCGGCGCATGGACGAATATCCGCTCAGCGAAGAGGAGCGGGCGTTCGACCGCGCCCTGCACGAGTTCCTGAGCGATCTGGAACCGCGCGCCGACGCTTCGCCGCAGCGGGTCTGGCGGATCCTTGCCCTGATGCCGGAAAGCCGCATCAGCCGCGTGCCGCTGTCGTTGCTGCGGGAGTACGGCCGTAATGACGGCGGGGAGGCGTCACGATGAGCGGAGAAGACGTCCGCTCTTTGCCGGAGAGGCTGCGCCAGCGCATCCGTCGGCTGACCGTCAGCCGGGAGCGTCTCGGCGCCCGGAGTCTCGAACAGAAACGGCGGCTGGCCGAACTGACGGCGCGGACCGCTTCCGCTCTGGCGATGCTGAACATTTACAGCGGGCCGCAGAGCGCCGAGCTGTTCCGGCTCAGTTTTTCCCCGATCGCCGTCGAATCGAGAAAGGAAATTCGTTCCGGCGTGGAATGTCCGCAGTTTTACCGTGCGGACGCCGGCATGCGGCACGGCCTGCTGCCGCGCTATACCTCGCTGCTCACCTCGCCTCAGGAGGAGAGCGCTTCGCTCCAGGTCGAGGAACTGGTGCGTTCTCTGTGGGAGTATATCAACGGCATGATGGAGTTATGTTCGGCGGATCATCTGATCCGCCGGCTGCGGCGCAGCCTGAAACAGGCGGAGCGGGCGCGCGAGCAGGCTGTCCGTTCGTTTGCGGCGCGGCGTGCCGCCCGCGAGCGCGCTTTCGAAACGGAACGGCACCGGCGGAAAGTGAGCGAAGGACGATGAAAATCGAAGTGCTGGCCATGGGGCGTCCGCGCGAGCCGTTCATCGTCAAAGGTCTGGAACACTATCGGACGCGTTTGAAGCCGCTGCTGCCGGTGGAGTGGACTTTTTTGCCCGAACCGGGCAAAGGGAAAAAACTGACCGTCGAGCAGCGCAAAGAGCTTGAGGGACAGGAGTTCCTCAAGCGCATCGGCGGCGAGGACGTTCTTTTTCTGCTGGACGAGCGCGGGCGAGCGCTGGGCAGCGAAGAGTTCTCGAGCAGGATCTACGATCTGCTTGGCGGCGGGCGGGGACGGCTGGTTTTTCTGATCGGAGGTCCCTACGGCACCTCGGCGGCGCTGCAAAAACGCGGAAACGTGATAATATCTTTGTCGAAGATGACTTTCACGCACGAGATGGCGCTGCTGCTTCTCAGCGAGCAGATCTATCGCGCGGCCATGATCCACGAGGGCTCGAAATATCATCATTGAATCGTATTTTGCGAAAGGATTGAAGAAAAATGAACTTTGGCGGCAGAGGCGGTATGGGCAACATGAACCAGATGCTCAAGCAGGCTCAGGCGATGCAGGCGAAGATGATGAAGGCTCAGGAAGAGCTGAAGGAGGCCCGCGTGGAGGGCAATGCCGGCGGCGGCATGGTCAGCGCCACGGTCAACGGGCAGGGCGAACTGGTCGGCGTGAAGATCTCCAAAGAAGTGGTCGATCCCGAAGACGTGGAAATGCTCGAAGACCTGATCCTCGCGGCGGTGTCCGACGCGGCCAACAAAGCCCGGGAAATGATGGAACAGCGCATGGGCTCTCTGACCGGCGGCATGAAGCTGCCGTTTTAGTGACCGGCAATGGCTCTGCCTGAACCGATCGAACGTCTGATCTCGCTGCTGAAAAAATTTCCCGGCGTGGGCGAAAAGAGCGCCCGGCGCATGGCCTTTTACGTGCTTCAGGAGGGCGAGGGCTTCGGCGCCGACTTGGCTCGTTCCGTCGGCGAGCTGAACCGGCGCCTGACCACCTGCGAGAAGTGCGGCAATTTGACCGAGACGCAGCCCTGCCCCATCTGCGGCGATCCGCTGCGCGACCATTCGCTGCTCTGCGTCACCGAAACCATCGAGGACCTCGTCAGTATCGAGCAGTCGGGGCTTTTCAACGGCCTGTACTTCGTGCTCGGCACGTCGCTTTCGCCGCTGGAAGACCGCGAATCGCTCCCCGAGGAGACGGTGCGCCTGCTGCGCAAACGCTTCGAAGAGTATCCGATCCGCGAGGCGATCATCGCCACGAATCCGCGCATCGAAGGCGACATGACCTTTTACGCGCTGCTGGAGGCGCTGCGGGACATCCCCGTGAAAAAATCGCGCTTGGCGTACGGCCTGCCGGTCGGCGGTTCCATCGAGTTCGCCGATCGCGTCACGCTCCACGCGGCGCTGGAGAGCCGGCAAGAGATCAGGGAGTAGCCGGCGGAATTTCGGGAGCGCTTTTCCGGCGCTCTCGTTTCGTTCAAAGGAGGTGGAAAACCAATCATGACCGACGGACTGAAAAAAATAGTCAGGTACAGCTGCGGTGCCCTGCTCGGACTGCTGGGCGCTTTAGCCGGTTATCAGGCGGGGGCGCCGCTGCTCAAGGCGTATTTCCCCGACACGGTTCTTTTCCATGGACTGGCGATCGTCCTTTCCATTGCCGTTTTCGGCTTTATTGGCGTCCTTCTGGCGCCGTATTTTATGAAGTTGCTCCACGACGTGGGACTGCTTTTCGAACGTCAGCTGCGCAGCACGGCCTGGCCCGAGATCGTCGCCGCGCTGACGGGCATGATCGTCGGGCTCGTGCTGGCCAATTTGCTGGTGCTGCCCTTTTCCGACACGCCCTTCGGCCCGTACCTGACGGTGCTGCTGAACGTGCTGATCGGCTTCGTCATGGCCTGGATCTTCGTGACCCGTCAGGGGGACATCCGCGGCGCCATGGCTTCGGTGAAAGAGCGCCTCAGCCAGAAGCGGAAGAGCCGCGCCGGAAAAGTCCCGGCGGAAGAGAGCGAAGACGCTGAACCGGCGGCCGATCCGGTGCCGCGCAAGATCCTCGACACCAGCGTCATCATCGACGGACGCATCCTCGACATCGCCAAGACGGGATTCCTTCAGGGCACTTTGATTCTGCCGTCGTTCGTGCTGCTCGAACTGCAGACCGTGGCCGACTCGAAGGACCAGAACCGCCGCGCCCGCGGCCGCATGGGACTGGACGTGGTCAAGGAACTGCAGAAACTCCATCAGGTGAAGCTGGCGCTGACCGAAGCCTCGCTGGCCGATTATCACACCGAGTTCGTGGATTCGGGCGTGGTGTCCATGGCCAAAAAATTCGGTTACGACGTGCTCACCACCGATTACAATCTCAACAAAGTCGCGCAGATCCAGAACGTGCGCGTGCTGAACGTCAACGATCTGGCCAACGCGATGAAGCCCGCCCTGCTGCCCGGCGACGAAGTGACGGTAAATCTGATCAAACAAGGCAAGGACGCGCGTCAGGGCATCGGCTATCTCGACAACGGCACGATGCTCGTCGTCGAAGACGGCGGCCCCTACATCGGCAAGACGGTGGAGGTGACGCTCTCGTCGCTGCTGCAGACCTCGGCCGGGCGCATGGTCTTCGGCCGCGTCAAGCGCGAGGTGAAAAGTTGAGCCGCGCTTTCGTCATCCTCGCGGCGGGAAGAGGAACGCGCCTCGGCGGCGAACCCAAACAATTCCGCCTTTTGGGCGGGCGTCCCGTCTGGGGATGGAGTTTGGAAACGGCGCGGATACTGCGGAGGGAAAAGCTGATCGACCGGATCGTGCTCGTCCTGCCGCCTGAAAACGCGCTGACGGCGCCCGACGGCGTGACCGTCGCGGCCGGCGGCGCGTCGCGCGCGCTTTCCGTGTTGTCGGCGCTGCGCGCCTGCGGTGAGGACGAAGTGCTGCTGCATGACGCCGCGCGCCCGTTTGCTGGCGTGCCGCTGTGCCGGCGTCTGATCGCCGCCTCGACGGGGGAGAACGCCGTGATCCCGCTGCTGCCGGAGGCGAACGCGCTGAAAAAGATCGAAAACGGCCGCATCGAGCCGCTCGACCGCGACGGCGTTTACATCACCCAGACGCCGCAGCTTTTTCCGCGCGCGGCGTTGCGGGAACTGCTCGAGAACGCTCCACGCGCCGATTTCAAAGACGAAGCCGAATTGTGGCTGCAGCGGGGCGAAACGCTTGATTGGGTGGCGGGCGAGAACATGAACTTCAAAGTGACGGAAAGCGGCGACTGGGAAATGGCGCGGAAAATTGCCGATGCCGGCGAGATCCGTACCGGCCTCGGCTACGACGTGCATCCGCTCGTGCCGGGGCGAAGGCTGATCCTCGGCGGCGTCATCGTCGACTCGCCGCTGGGGCTCGACGGCCATTCCGACGCCGACGCGCTCGCTCACGCCGCGGCCGACGCCCTGCTCAGCGCCGCGGGGCTGCCGGACATCGGCACGCTGTATCCCGCCGGCGACGAAAAGTTCAAAGACGCCGACAGCATGGCGCTGCTTCGCGATGCGCTCGCCAAAGTCAACGCCGAAGGCTGGCGGCTCGAATGGCTGAGCGCCGTGCTGACTGTGCAGACGCCGCGGCTGGCGCCGTGGAAAGACGCGATCGTCCGTTCGCTGGAAACGGTTCTCGGCAGCGGACGGCTGAGCGTGACCTTCAAATCGGGCGAACGCGTCGGTCCGGCCGGCGAGGCGCAGGCCGTCTTCGTCTGGGCGTCGACGACGTTGCGCCGCTGACGTCCAGACGGCGTTGGCCGGAGGGGAGCGAAGAGAATTTTTTTTGCACGAAACAGGTTGCTATCTGAAAACTTTCATGTTACAATACGCGAAGAATTTGGAGGCTGGGAGTGAAGAGTGGGCTGCGCCCACTCTTCGTTTTTTATAAATCGGCCAATCGTAAAGCGAGGCATCGTCATGGACATGGAAAAGATTTCCGAACAACTGAAGGCGCTCGTCGAATCGCTGGGTTATGAATTCGTCGGCGCGGAGACCGTCAAGGAAGCCGGCTCGCAGATCCTGCGCGTGTACATCGACCGCGACGGCGGCGTCGGTCTCGACGACTGCGAACGGTGCGCCAAGGACATCAGCGGTCTGCTCGATACCGCGGCGGACGCCTTCGAGGACCGTTATCTGCTCGAGGTCAGTTCGCCCGGACTGGAACGTCCGCTGTTCAAAGCGGAGGACTACGCGCGTTTTGCGGGACGTTCCGTCAGCATCCGCCTGAGAGACGTTTACGAGGGGAGACGGCGCGTCACGGCCGTGATCGAGGGGGTAAAGGACGGCGCAGTCCTTTTGGACTGCGGCGGCGAACCGCTGGATCTTCCGTTGGCGAAAATCCAGAAAGCCCATTTGGTTTACGAGGAAGAGAAGGGGCAGAAGAAGACCTTCAAGAAAAGGGGAGGAAAAAGTTAGAATGGAACTGGGTGTTGATTTTTTGGGGGCGCTCAAACAGCTGGGCGAGGAGCGGGGCCTCTCCGAAGAAGTGATCCTCGCCAGCATCGAGGCGGCGCTGGCGCTGGCCTATCGGAAATTCAGGGACGGCAAGTTCGATCCCGTCGTCACCATCGACCGCGCGACCGGCAGCGTGTCCATTTTCGACGTGCGCCGGGCGGTCGATGCCGAGGTGCACAGCGACAGCGAGATCAGCCTCGGCGAAGCGCGTGCCCTCGGCTACCCCGACGTTCAGGCGGGAGACAGCGTCAAGGTGCCCGTGCTCGAGCACCCCAAGAGCTTCGGACGCATCGCCGCTCAGACCGCCCGTCAGGTGATCACTCAGCGCCTCAAGGACGCCGAGCGCGAAATCGTATATAATGAGTTCAACGACAAGATCGGCGACCTGATCACGGCCACCATCTTCAAGGCCGAGAACGATCAGATCCTCGTCCGCTTGAGCGAGCGCAGCGAGGCCGTGCTGCCCCGCGAAGAACGTATCGCCGGCGAAGTCTACACGCCCGGCGAGAGCAAGAAATTCTTCCTGCTCGACGTGCGCCAGACCGGGCGCGGCCCGCGCATCGTCGTTTCGCGCACCCATCCCGGGCTGCTGAGGAAGCTGCTCGAGCTGGAGATCCCCGAGATCCACGACGGCACCGTAGAGATCAAAGGCATCGTGCGCGAGGCCGGCGCCCGCGCCAAAGTCGCCGTGGCCTCCACCGATCCCGCCGTCGATTCCGTGGGAGCCTGCGTCGGCAACAGCGGCGCCCGCATCAGGAACATCAGCGCCGATCTCTGCGACGAAAAGATCGACATCATCGTCTGGAACGAAGATCCTCTCGAGTTCATCAGAAACGCGCTTTCGCCCGCCCGCGTGACCAGCGTCGAGGCCGTCGAGGGACAGGACCGCACCGCCAAGGTGTACGCTCCCGCCGATCAGCTCTCGCTGGCCATCGGCAAAGCCGGACAAAACGTGCGCCTCGCCGCCCGCCTGACAGGCTGGAAAGTGGACATCAACACCGACGCCGCGCCCGCCGGAAAGCCCGAGACCGAAGAGGGGGAGCGGGCTTGAGGCGATCCGTGAATCCCCGCCGATGCGTGGCCTGCCGCCGCGAGCGCGCGCCCCGCGAGATGCTGCGCGTGGTGCGCCGGCCCGACGGACAGGTCGCACTTGACGAACAGGGAAAAACGTCGGGACGGGGCGCGTACGTCTGTCCCGATCCTCAGTGCGTAGCCCTCTGCCTGAAGAGGCGGCTGCTGGAAAAATCTCTTAAATGTTCCGTTCCCGCGGAGGTGCAGGCCAAACTTCGCGCCGCGGTGAACCTCGAAGAATGCGACGCGCTCCCCGATGCGGCGGAGCTCTTTGAGGAAATCAAGGGCACTTTGGGGCTGGCGCGGCGTGCCGGCGAGCTGATCGTCGGTCAGGACCGCGTGCTGGGGGAACTTTCCGCCGGGCAGAACCTGTTCGTCCTGCTGACGCACGATCATTCCGTTACGTTGAAAAGATCCATTGACGCCAAAAATGCCGGCGCGCATGTTTTGGCCGGGGTAAGCCGTTTGGAACTCGGACAACTCCTGGGACTGCGACAGGCTCAGATAGTCGCCCTTCCGGTGCGGAGCGGCTTTGCAGAGAAAATAAAAGGACTGCTTCCAGAAGGAGGAAATGCCGTTGAGTAAAATGAGAGTGTACGAACTCGCAAAGCTGCTGGAGATGAACAACAAGGATCTGCTCGCTTTGCTGGAAAAGGTGAACGTCTCCGTCAAGTCCCACATGAGCACGATCGACGACGACGCGATCCAGCTTGTCGAAGAAGAGATCGAGAAGAGCAAAAAGAAGAAAGATCCCTCAGGAAAGAGCGCGCCTGCCAAGGCCGAGCCTGAAAAGAAGGCTCCCGCGCCGAAAGCCGAGAAGGCCGGAAGCAAGACGCCCGCTCCGGCGGAGGAAAAGAAAGCCCCCGCTCCCGCAAAGAAGACCGTGAAAGTCAAACACGGCGGCTGCGTGAAAGACCTGGCCGACGCGCTCGGACTTTCCGCCGCCGAAGCCGTGAAGAAATTGATGAGCGCCGGGATGATGGTTCCCGCATCCGCGTCCTTGAACGACGACATCCTGCTCACTCTCGGCGACGTTTGCGGCGTCGACGTCGACTGGAGCGACGAAGAACCGGCCAAAGAAGCGAAAAAAGCTCCAGCGCCCCAGCCCGCCGGCGGCAAGGCGGTGCCGCACGGCTCGCATCTCAAGCCCCGCTCGCCGATCGTCACCGTCATGGGGCACGTCGACCACGGCAAGACCTCGCTGCTCGACGCGATCCGCAAGACCCACGTGACAGCCCGCGAAGCCGGCGGCATCACCCAGCATATCGGCGCTTCGCACGTCGCGTACAACGGCAAGGAGATCGTCTTCCTCGACACCCCCGGCCATGAAGCTTTCACATCCATGCGCGCCCGCGGCGCCCAGTGCACCGATATCGCCGTGCTGGTCGTCGCCGCCGACGACGGCGTGATGCCTCAGACCATCGAAGCCATCAATCACGCCAAAGCCGCCGGCGTCCCCATCATCGTCGCCATCAACAAGATGGACAAGCCCACCGCCAACCCGCAGCAGGTCATGCAGGAGCTGAGCGGCTACGGTCTCGTCTCCGAAGCGTGGGGCGGCGACACCGTCATGGTGGAAATCTCCGCCAAGTCCGGCAAGGGCGTGGATCAGCTGCTCGAGATGATCTCGCTCGTGGCCGAGATGCAGGATCTCAAGGCCGATCCCGCCGTTCCGCCCGAAGGCGTCGTCATCGAGGCCCGCCTCGACAAGGGGCAGGGCGCCGTCGCTTCCGTGATCGTGCAGCAGGGAACGCTGTGCCGGGGCGATCTGATCCTGTTCGACACCTGCTGGGGAAAGGTGCGCGCCATGTTCAACGACGCCGGCAAAAACGTCAAACAGGCCGGTCCCAGCACTGCCGTCGAGATCATCGGCCTGAACGGCGTGCCTCAGCCGGGCGAGCACTTCCATCAGATCGACTCCGAGAAAGAGGCCCGCGACTACTTCGCCAATCTCGAAGCCGAACGCCGCAACGCCCAGAACAACATGGCCGTGAAGCGCATGACGCTGGAAGACCTCTACAGCCAGGTGCAGGACGGCAAAAAACCCGTGCTGAACCTGGTCATCAAGTGCGACGTGCAGGGCACCATCGAAGCGATCGTCGGCTCGCTGGAGAAGCTCGGTACCGAAGACGTGGGCATCAACATCGTGCACACGGCCGTAGGGCGCATCTCCGAATCGGACATCATGCTGGCCACGGCGTCCAACGCCATCGTGGTGGGCTTCAACGTCCGCCCCGAGAACAGCGCCAGCAAACTTGCCGAAAAGGAAAACGTGCAGATCCGTCTGTACAGCATCATCTACGAGATCATCGACGACGTGAAGGCGGCCATGGAAGGTCTGCTGACGCCGACGATCAAGGAGAACTCGCTGGGCGAAGTGGAGATCCGCAAGATTTTCAAGGCCCCGAAGGTCGGCAAGATCGCCGGCTGCCGGGTCATGAAGGGCGCGATCAAACGCGGCAGCAAAGTGCGTCTGGTCCGCGACGGCATCGTGATCTGGGAGGGTTCGGTCGCTTCGCTGCGCCGCGAGAAGGACGAAGCCAGCGAAGTGCGCGAGGGCTTCGAATGCGGCATGACCTTCGCCAACTATCAGGATTTCCGCGAGGGCGACGTGGTCGAAGCCTACGAGCTCGTGGAAGAGAAAAGAACTCTGTAAAATTTTGTAAAAGAACCGTTCGCGCGCCGGCAGACTGAAGGGACATCTCAGCGCCGGCGCGTCGAGCAGGAAGGACCGGTTCGCAAGAGAGGAAGGAAACGGATGCCTCGTTTCAGAATGGGAAGAATCAACAGCCAGCTCCAGCGCGAGATTTCGCTGATCCTCTCGCGCGAAGTGCGCGACGAGAAACTGGCCGAGGTGATCGTCACCTCGGTGGAGTGTTCGAAAGATCTGAAGTACGCCAAGGTCTATTACACCACGCTCCGCGAGGAAGGACGCGCCGAGGTCGCCAAGCTGCTCGAAAAAGTTTCGGGCTACGTGCGTTCGTCGCTGGGACGCGTGCTGTCGTACCGTACCGTGCCGGAGCTGACGTTCAGATTTGACGACAGCGAAGAGCTGGCCCGCGAGATGGACCGCGTGCTCGACCGCATCAGCGCCGAGCTGCCGCCTGAGGAATCGGAAGCGTTAGAAGACGCATCGGAGGAATCCGATGACTGAAGCCGAGAAGATCGCGCGTATCCTTCTGGCCGAGCCGAAATGGCGCGTCGTCTGCCACGTCAAGCCCGACGGCGACACGCTCGGCTGCGGCAGCGCCCTTGTTTCGGCCGGGAAAAAACTGGGGCGCGACGTGATCTGGGGCGGCGTCGATCCGCTGCCGCCGCTGTACGCCTTTCTGCCCCACAGCGGCGAGTACCGGGCCGGCGCTTCCGCGACCGACGACGGACGCTGCGTGATCGCCGTCGACGTCAGCGCCCGCGACCGCGGCGTGCCCGGATTGGAGCCGCGCATCAGCATCGATCATCACGAAAGCAACGAACGGTTCGGCGCCGAGGTGAACTGGATCGAGCCGCATGCCGCGGCGACCGGCGAGATGATTTACGAGGTCGTCCTCGCGCTCGGCTGCGCGCTCGACGCGGACATCGCCGAAGCGCTCTACGTGTCGATCGCGACGGACTGCGGCTGGTTCAAGTTTTCCAATACCACCGCCGACACCATGCGGATCGCGACGGAGCTGGTCAAGGCCGGCGCGGTCCCCGCCACACTGGACGAACGGCTGCATTTCAACGATACGCCGGCGAAACTGCGCCTGTGGGGACGCTGCATGGCCCGCGTCAGACCGGTCGGCGCGCGTGCCGCGCTCTCGTGGATCACGCGCGACGATTTCCGCGAGACGGGAGCGCTCGAAAGCGATACCGATGGGCTTATCAATATGTTGACGCATATGAAAGGCGCCGACGTCACCGTGATGGTCAGCGAGGTCAAAGACTGTCTGCGCTGCAGCGTTCGTTCTCGCGGTCCCGTTTCCGCTCAGGCGATCGCCGCGAAGTGGAACGGCGGCGGCCACCGTTACGCGGCCGGCTGCAAGATCCATCTGCCGCTCGGCGAGGGGCTGAAAGCCCTGGAAGAGGAACTGAGCCGTGTATAACGGGATCCTCGTCCTCGACAAGATTTACGGCGCGCCCAGCCGCGGCTGCGTTACCGCGGTGTCGAAGGCGCTCGGCGGACGGAAACAGAAAATCGGACACGCCGGCACGCTGGACACCTCGGCGTCGGGAACGCTTGTGTTGCTGGCCGGGAGCGCCACGCGCCTGAGCGAAGCAGTGATGAATCTGCCGAAAAGTTATCTGGCGCGCGTGACGTTCGGCTGGGAGACCAGCACCGACGACGCGACCGGCGAGCCGCTGAGCGAGCCGGCGCCGGCCGCTTACGACGAGCCGGCGCTGCTGGGCGCGCTGCCGGCTTTTCAGGGCGTGCGCCTGCAAACGCCGCCGCGCGTCTCCGCGGTGAAGGTGGACGGCGCGCGCGCCCACAAGCTGGCGCGTTCCGGACGGGAACCGGATATCCGCCCCCGGCCCGTGAACGTCACTTCGATCCGCTATCTCGGCCGCGACGAAACGGGCGCAGCCCGTCTGCTGGTGCGCTGCCACCGCGGCACGTATGTGCGCAGCCTGGCGCGCGACCTCGGCCGCGCGCTGGGAGCGGGCGCGCATCTGTCGGGACTGCGCCGCCTGAACGTGGGCTGTTACCGCGCCGAAGAGGCGCTGCCCTACAATCCGCAGGCTCCCGCGAGCGAAGCGGAGCTCGCCGCCCGCATCCAGTCCGTCGAATCGCTGGCTTCCCAGTATTACAGTTACGACGCCAACGCTTTCTGCGAGAAGCGGCTGAGCAACGGCCTCGGCGTGTACGTGAGCTTCATGCGGTTCCGCAATCCCGGCGTGGTGCCGGTGGACGAGGGCGTGATGGTCGTGGGCAGAGAGCATCTCTGCCTCGGCGCGCTGAGAGTCGAAAACGGCCGCGCCGTGATCTGCCCGCAGGCCAACATCCCCACGGCGGTGCGCCTGTGATCGTCTGCATCGGGGCCTTCGACGGCTATCACCGCGGCCATTTTTCCCTGTTCCGTCAGGCGCGGGAAATGGCCGCGCGCGCTCATACCGAATGGAAAGTCGTGACCTTTTCGCCGCATCCCCGTTATGTGCTGGGCGGGCTGAAGGCCCGGCTTTTCACGCGCGAGGACACCGCGTTCCTGCGCCGCAACTTCGACATTCCCGAGCCGCTGGAGATCCCCTTTACCAGAGAATTTGCCTCGACGGAGCCGCGGCAGTTCCTCGACGAACTGCGCGCGCGTCTTGACGTGACGGGGATCGTCGTCGGGCGCGAGTTCCGCTTCGGGCGCGGTCGCTCCGGCGACGGCGAATTTCTCACGCGCTACTGCGCCGGGCACGGCCTGGAGCTGGCGCTGATGCCGCAGCTGGTCATGGACGACGGCATCGTCGTCAGCAGCACGCGCGTCCGCGACATGGTGCAGGCGGGCAACGTGGATCAGGCGGCCGAACTGCTCGGTTATCCGTGGTTCCTCTTTTCCCGGGTGGTGAGCGGCGAGCGCCGCGGCCGCGCCATGGGCTATCCTACGGCGAACATGCTTCCCGACGAGAAGAAACTGACGCCCGGCGAGGCCGTGTATGCCGGCGCGATGTGGCACGAAGGCCGATGGTGGCCGGCGGCTGTTTCGGTCGGGCGCAATCCGACGTTTCTCGTTCAGGGCAGCCTGCGCATCGAAACGCACGTGATCGGTTTTCACGGCGATCTGTACGGCCGCCGGCCGCTGCTGGCCTTTTTGAAGCGGCTGCGCCTGATGACGCGCTTCAGCGGGCGCATGAGCCTGATGAAGCAGCTGGCGCTCGACTGCGAGGAAACGCAGCGCGTTTTCGGCGCTTCGCAGCCGTTGTTGAAAGTTTTCCATTGCCTGCCGTCGTTTGATTGATACTCGTTCTCAAATAAAAGAGCTCAATGAAGATACGATTTTCGAAGCGCTCTGAAGGGCTTGTGCCGCGTCGTAGAGCATGCTCTGTGCGGCGTTTCAACGATGTCTTTTTATTGAAAATCAGGATCAGTATGGACACAAGAAAATTCGGAACGCCTGTTGCCGGGCGTTCCGAATTTTTATGATCTCGACCAAGATGGAAAAACTGACGATTGGTAAATTGAGCGGGACGGAGTATGATATTCGCAAGAAAATCATTTCGATATTCTGCGAGGGACTTGGATGAAGGATGACACCATGTCGCTGGCGCGCTGCCGGCGTTTTTCGCTGCATTCGCTTGTTCTGACGGGTATGCTTGGAGCGGTCGGCACGCTGCTGATGATCCTCGAATTTCCGGTGCCTTTTGTGCCGCCGTTCGTGAAGTTCGATCTTTCCGAGCTGCCGGTGATCCTCGGCGGCTGCATGATGGGTCCCGGCGCCGGAGCTTTTGCGGCGGTCGTCAAGGTAACGCTCAATTTCCTGCTCAACGGCACGACGACCATGGGCGTCGGCGAGGCGGCAAACCTGTGGGGCAGTCTGTGCTACGTCGTGCCCGCGGCGCTTTTGTACGGCCGCCGGCGCACGAAACGCGCCGCTGCGCAGGCGCTGCTTTGGGGCACGCTGTGCGCTTCGTCGCTGATCGTGCTGGGCAACTTTTTCGTCTTTTTTCCCGCTTACGCGCGCCTGCTGGGACTGAAAATGGAGACGGTGATCGGCATGGGGCACGCTGCCAATGCCGCGGTGACGGATCTTTATACGCTGATGGTCTACGCGCTGCTGCCGTTCAACCTGTTCAAATACGGCGTCACGTCGCTGCTGGCGTTCATAGCGTACAAACGGCTGAAACGATTTTTTGCGCTCCCCTGGCGGGGGGCGTGAGCAAAGGAGGTTTCTTCGAATGAACCGCGTACAGTTGGATGCGTGGATGAAAGAGCGTTTTGCCGCCGGCTCGGGCAACGTGCTTACCGCGGCAATGGCGGACGGACACCCTGAACTGGCGGGAACGGTTTTTTTTGACAGGCCGCTGATCGGCATCGCCGCGGCGAATGATCCTCTTTTTGAGAAGTTCAAGAGTGCGGAAGTGGTGGGGCCATGGCATCTTTCGCCGCGGGACTGGCTGCCGGAGGCGCGCAGCGTGCTGTCTTTCTTTTTTCCGTTCTCCGAGCGCGTGAGAGCGAGCAACCGCATCGCGCCCGAGCGGACCTCATTGGAATGGCTTTACGGCCGTATCGAGGGGCAGGAGTTCCTCTCCTCTCTGTTGGACGAGCTCTGCGCGTGGCTGCAGGCTCAAGGCGTCCGCGCTGTGGCGCCGTCGCGGGATAGTCGCTTTCGAGTGGCGCGCGGCGGACAGGGGACGCTGGCTGGATTCCCCGGCGTCAGCGCGGATACCTACGCGAGCAACTGGTCCGAGCGTCATGTCGCTTTTGCCGCCGGCTTGGGAACGTTTGGGCTCAGCAAGGGGCTGATCACGGAAAAGGGCATGGCCGGCCGCTTGGGCAGCGTGGTGGTGGACGCGCAGATTGAACCGACGTCGCGAGAATACGACGCTGTTTACGAGCGCTGCATTCAGTGCGGGGCGTGCGTGCGTCGCTGCCCGGCGCACGCGATTTCGCTGAGACAGGGAAAGAAGCATCCGTTGTGCGCCGCTTATCTGGCAACGCAGAAGCGAAAATACGCGCCGCGCTATGGCTGCGGCAAGTGTCAGACAGCGGTGCCGTGCGAATTCCGCAGCCCTTGCGGGGAACGAACCATTGCGCAGTGAGCGGAGGAGCCTATGACGTCTGAAAAGCGCTGCCCGTGGAGCGGTGCCGACCCGCTGCTGAGAAAATATCACGACGGGGAATGGGGCGTGCCGCAGCATGACGACAAAGTCCTTTTCGAACATCTGCTGATGGAATCCATGAGCTGCGGGCTGAGCTGGCTGCTGATGCTGCGCAAGCGCCGGTGCTTCGCGCGCAATTTCAGCCGGTTCGATTACGCTCAGGTGGCCGGATACGACGACGAAACGGTCGCCCGCATCATGGCCGATCCCGAGATGATCCACGCCGAACGCAAAGTGCGCGCCGTTGTGAACAACGCCCGGCGCTTTCTCGACGTGCGCCGGGAATTCGGCAGCTTCGCCGCGTACGTCTGGAGCTTCACGGGCGGGCGCACCGTGATCTATCCCGCCTATCAGAAACAGCGCCTGACGCGCAGCGCCCTCTCCGACGCGTTCAGCGGCGACCTGCGCCGGCGCGGCTTCAAATTCGTCGGCACGGTGAGCATGTTCTCCTTTCTCGAAGCCTGCGGCGTGATCAACGATCATCTGCACGACTGCTTTCGCTGCAACGAAACGCGCGCGCTGAATAAAACCGTGATCGTGGCGGATCCCGACGCGCCGTGGACCGTCGGGAAGTAAGGAAGCCTGCGTTCGTTCCTGTCAATAGCCAATAAAAAAGTCACCATAACTGCTCATTGAAAAAGTCACCCCATCACACTCTCATCACAGCAAGA
>NZ_RAWT01000003.1:0-87776 GCF_003612005.1 Pyramidobacter sp. CG50-2 | reverse complement strand
TTTCAGTTGAGGGTCACTTTTGTATGCTCTTTTTTCGGACAATTTCCTCGTAACAGCTTTTCATCCCCTTGAATTTGCTCCGTTAGCGCAATCTTGATCGTTATTATGTGTTCGTAATGACTGCTTGCTGCTTTTGTCCTGTCAAAGTAAATGCAACCCCGTCGCATTTACTTTGACGAGGTTGCATTTACTCTGAAAATTTACCGGCGAACCAATTTTCCCGTCCGTACGGGGATTCTCTTTCGTATCGCATTTTCTGCAGCGGCAAAAGCGCCGAACGAAATCCGCCGTCCCCGAAATTTTCAAACGAAAAAAACCCGTCCGGATCTTTCCGAACGGGTTTCGTTGTCTATGTTATTTTTCGGGAGAGAGCTCATGCCACAGGCACAGGATCGACGTCGTCACGCAGACGGAGCTGAAGCCGCCGACGACGATGCCCGCCATGATGGCCAGCGAAAAACCGGCCAGGACCGGACCGCCCCAGACGTAGAACGCCAGCACCGGGAAGAACGTGGTCAGCGACGTGTTGATCGTGCGGGCCAGCGTCTGGTTGATGGAATTGTCCAGCAGCTGCGGCATTCCCACCTTGGGCAGGCTGTGCCAGTTTTCGCGCACGCGGTCCAAAATGACGATGGTGTTGTTCAGCGAATAGCCGATCGTCGTCAGAATGGCGGCGATGAACGTCATGCCCAGCTCCACGCGCAGCAGGCTGAACAGGCCCAGCGTCAGCAGCGTGTCGTGGATCAGCGCCAGCACGCTGACCAGCGCGAAGCGGAAGCGGAAGCGGAGCGTGATGTACAGCAAAATGCCCGCCAGCGCGATCGTCGAGGCCAAAATGGCTTGGTTGCGCAGTTCCGATCCGACCGTGGGGCCGACCATTTCGAAGTTGACCAGCTTGACGCTGCCCGTATGGAGCGCGTCCACCGCCTTGATGATCTTGTCGCGCAGTTCAGCCGGCGTCAGCTCGCTGCTGCCCTGCAGACGGATCATCACGCCCTTGTCGCTGTACGACTGGATCACGGCGCTGCCGTAGCCGACTTTCGTCATGGCTTCGCGCACCTGGCCGACCTCGACCGCTTCGGGGAATTCGATCTGGAGCAGATTGCCGCCCGTGAAGTCGATGCCGAGGTTGAAGCCGCGGAACGCCACCAGCCCCAGACTGCCCAGCACGAAGAACGCCGCGATCGTCAGCCAGACCTTACGATAACGCATAAAAGGGATATTCGATCTCATTTTTCGCTCCGCTCCTTACTTGCGCGCCTGAAAGGTCTTGCTTCCGTAGTTCACCATGAGCTGCAGCATCACGCGGTTGACCACCAGCGCGCTGAAAAGGCTGGCGATGATGCCGAGCGTCAGCGTCATGGCGAAGCCGCGCAGAGGGCCGCTGCCGTAGTAATACAGAACGGCGGCGGCGATGACCGTGGTGATGTTGGAGTCGAGGATGGTCGTCAGCGCGTTGCTGAACCCCGAAGTCAGCGCCGCGTTGGGCGTTTTGCCGGCGCGCATTTCTTCCTTGATGCGCTCGAAGATCAGGATGTTGCTGTCTACGGCCATGCCGATGGTGAGGATGATGCCGGCGATGCCGGGCAACGTCAGCGTGGCCTTGAACGCCATCAGCAGGGCGAAGAGCACCAGCAGCGTCGTGCACAGCGACAGATCGGCCGTGACGCCCCACAGACGGTAGTAAACGAGCATGAAAAGGAACACGGCCGCCAGGCCGATCATGCCCGCATAAGCGCCGGCTTTGATCGAATCGGAACCCAGCGACGGGCCCACGGAACGGTTTTCGAGAATCGACACGTTCACGGGCAGAGCGCCGGCGCGGAGCATGACCGCCAACCCCTTGGCCTCTTCCACGGAGAAATGCCCCGTGATCTGCGCTTTGCCGCCGGAAATACGCTCGTTGACGCGGGGGGCCGAGATGACCGAGCCGTCGAGCACCATGGCCAATTGACGGCCGACGGTCGCCTCCGTCGCCTTTTCAAAAAGCTCCGAGCCAGTGCTGTTGAACTCGAGGGAAACGTCGGGACGTCCCAGCTGGTCGAAGCCGGACGTGGCGTTGCTCAGCTCGTTGCCCGTCAGCATCGGCCTGCCGAGCAGATAAATGGAACCGCTGTCGTCGCTGGCGACGATCTGTCCTTCTTCGCCCTTGAAGTCCTTGGCCTGCTCCATGGCCTTGGCCTGGCTCGCTTCGAGCTGAACCTTGTAATCGTTCCAGCGTTTGACGGCGGCGTTGAACTCTTCGTCGCTGTCGTAGTTCTTGCGCTCCGCCTGCGGCGGCAGGGGCGCGGCGCTGTAAAGCGTCTGCACCACTTCGCGGAATTCCAGCAAAGCGGTGCTGCCGATCAGTTTCAGAGCCGCCTGAGGGTCTTCCACGCCGGGAAGATCGACGATCATGCGGTCGGCGCCCTGCTTCTGCAGCGTCGGCTCAGTCAGGCCGTACTGATTCACTCGCTTCTCGAGCACCGTGCGCAGACGGTCAAGACTGTCGGGCGTCAACGGCACGTCCTTGGTGCCGCTGGCCTGAAGCACGATATGAGCGCCGCCGCGAAGGTCCAGGCCCAAATTCACTTTGCCGCGCAGAACCACCACAGCCGAAATTGCGATGACGGCCGCCATGAAAATCAGCCGCCAACGATCCTTTCTCAACATTTTTATACCTCCCAGAAGAAGTCATTCCTGCAATAAGCAAAAAAGAGGCGGACGAGGTAATCCATCCGCCCCAAGCAAAAATGCCTTATTGTTTGTCCTCGGCCGCGGGCGCTTCTTCGGGCGTGGCAGGTACGTCGGCTTTTGCGGCCTCTTCGGCCTTGGGAGCCGCCTTGGGCGCTTCGGGGTTGATCTTCGTGGAGATGGAGCTCTTCAGCACACGCGCCACAAGGCCTTCGGCGATCTCGATGATGACGCTGTCATCCTTCACTTCGCGGACGATGCCGAAGAAGCCCCCGGCGGTAATGACGCGGTCGCCGCGCTGCAAGCTGTTGACGAGGCTGTCGTGGGTCTTCTGACGTTTCTTCTGAGGACGAAGGATGAAGAAATAGAAGATCACCACGAAAATGATCAGCGGGAAAAACGCCTGCAACGCGCTGCCGCCCTGAGCAGCTGGAGCCGCCGCAGGAGCGTCGGCCGCAAAGGCCGCACCGGCCAAGAGAAGGGCGAAAAGCGAAGCGAACAGAGTCTTTTTCATGTACTGAAACCTCCTAAAAGTTTTTTCTCTCAACTAAAAACACGAGCCACATTTTAACATGCGAAGACACGTTTTTACAAATGGCGAGGCCGGAGCTCAAAAGCTCTGCTTTTTCTTCTGTTCAGAGGCTTTCAGCTTGAAAAGCAGCTTCTCCAGCTCGATGAAAATATCCACGTCTTTGACCTGAACGCCGGGAGGCGCCTGCAAGACCACGGCCGAAAAGTTGAGCACGCCCTCGATCTTCCCAGTGCCGACCGCTATGTCGAGCACTGCCTGAGCCGCCTGCGGCGGGACGGTCAGGATCAGCACGGTGATGTTCTTTTCCGCGATCACCCGCGGCAGGTCGTCGATATGATAGCAGAGTTTCCCGGCGTAGCTGCGCCCGACTTTGTCGGGGTTGGAGTCGAAAACAGCCGTCACCTCGTAGTTCTCGCTGAGGAACGAGCGGTGATTCAGCAGGGCTTCGCCCAGACGACCGATGCCTACCAGACCGATGCGCCACATTTCGAACGGCGCCAGGATGCCGGCCAGATCTTCCAGAAGACGGCCGACGTCGTAACCGACGCCTCGTTTGCCGAACTCGCCCAGATAGGACAGATCCTTGCGGACCTGGCTGGACTTCAGGCGCAGCATTTCGCCGATCTCCTTGGAAGAGACCACCGGCACGCCGTCGTCCACAAGGCGCATCAGCAGGCGCCGGTACGCGACAAGACGACCGACGGTCGGATCGGTGATCCGTTCTTTTTTCGACGGGATCAGGAATCCCATTTCGTTCACGCCCGTTTCATCTGGCGCAGCGGAAGGTGGACAGCCCGGCGTAGGGGGCTTCGCCTTCCAGCGCCTCCTCGATGCGAAGCAGCTGATTGTATTTGGCGATGCGGTCCATGCGGGCGGGGGCCCCCGTCTTGATCTGTCCGGCCGCGGTCGCCACCGCCAGATCGGCGATGAAGCTGTCGTCGGTCTCCCCGGAACGGTGCGACACGACCCAGCTGTAACCGGCATCACGAGCCATGCCGATGACGTCGAGCGTCTCGGAGACGGAGCCGATCTGATTCAGCTTGATCAGGATCGAGTTGCCCGCGCCGCTCTCGATTCCTTTGGCGAGACGTTCGGGATTGGTGACGAAAAGA
Source organism: Pyramidobacter sp. CG50-2 (assembly GCF_003612005.1). Taxonomy (NCBI): domain Bacteria; kingdom Thermotogati; phylum Synergistota; class Synergistia; order Synergistales; family Dethiosulfovibrionaceae; genus Pyramidobacter; species Pyramidobacter sp. CG50-2. The sequence continues at coordinate 83,459 of NZ_RAWT01000003.1, read as the reverse complement.
TCGTCGCCGACGAGCTGCACTTTGCCGCCCAGCTTTTCGGTGAGCAGCTTCCACCCCTCCCAGTCCTCCTCGTTCATGCCGTCCTCGATGGAGACGATCGGGAAGTCGGCGCAGAGCTGCGCGTAGTAATCGGCCAGTTCGGCGGCCGTGAAGTCGCGCCCTTCGCCCTTGAAGTGATACGTGCCCCCGGAGTACAGTTCGGAGATGGCCACGTCGCAGGCGATCGAGATCTGCGTGCCCGGTTCGTAGCCGGCCGCTTCGATCGCCTTGACAAGATATTCGAAACCCATGCGGTTGCTGGAGAAATTCGGGGCGAAGCCGCCCTCGTCTCCCAGCCCGGTGCTGAAGCCTTCTTTGACGAGAATCTTTTTCAGGGCGTGATACGTTTCCGCGCCCATGCGCAGGGCCTCGCGGAACGATTCGGCGCCGTGGGGGACGATCATGAACTCCTGAATGTCGAGGTTGTTGTCGGCGTGCGCGCCGCCGTTGATGACGTTCATCATCGGCGCAGGCAGCGTCTTGGCGTTCAGGCCGCCGACATAGTCCCACAGGGGCATGTCGTGATCCATGGCCGCAGCGCGGGTCACCGCCATGGAAACGCCGAGGATGGCGTTCGCGCCGAGACGCCCCTTGTTGGGCGTGCCGTCGAGATCGAGCATGACGCGGTCCACGGCGCGAAGATCGTCGGCGTCCATGCCGCAGATCTCGGGAGCGATCACGTCGTTGACGTTTTTGACGGCGTTCTGAACGCCCTTGCCGCCGTAACGGCTGCCGCCGTCGCGCAGTTCCACGGCTTCGAACGTTCCCGTGGAGGCGCCGGAAGGAACGCCGGCGCGCGCGATCTCGCCGGTCTCGAGGCCGACTTCGACCTCGACCGTAGGATTGCCGCGGGAATCCAGGATTTCTCTTGCATGTACGCCTACGATTGCGCTCATCTTAATTCAAACTCCTCTCAGAATTTTTTCGTGTACCGAAAACAAAAGCATCGCCGCAAAGAGGCGGGATTGTCAACTGTTAGGAAGAAAGGACAAACAGGAAAAAAACAGCGTCTGACACGGAAACGCCCGGCGGTTTACTTTCGGATACAATGCTCCGCGCAAAACAAAAAAGAGCGGCCGACCGTTCACGCGAGCCGCGGCATCTTAATGCCCGCCTGCGCTTCCTTCCCAAGGATTCTCGTCGGGTTCGACTCTCCGCTCGCCGCGCATCTCGCAGGCGACCGTACCGCGGCGGCGAAGCGCCGCTTCGTCGTCCACAAGGACGGCGGCCATAATGACGCGCCGGGGGAAAGCCACCTCGATCAGGTCCCCCGCTTTGACGTCGCTGGCCGGTTTGACCTTCCGGCCGTTGACGCGCACCGCGCCGACCTCGATCATTTCCTGCGCCGCGGTGCGGCGCTTCACCAGCTGCGAAAGCTTCAGGAACTTGTCCAGTCGAATCACGCGCATCGCCTCATTTCCGAAGATTACAACGATGTTTTATTATAGCAGTTTTTTCACAAAGTGTTCATCTTTCATGAGGAAGCTATTAACGTTTCAGTTCCGCGGCCAGAGCCCAGTACTCGGTCAGTTCCTCCGTCGAGGCTTCGCCGCGGAACATCATGGCTTTAAGTTGAATGTAGCGGGCCTGTTTGACTCGGCGTCCCTGATCGGAACTCAGTTTCTGCCATTTTTCCATGTCAGTGCCGGACAACGTGTCGCAGAACGAAGCGCCGCCGGAGATAGCCGACATGGGAAAATGATCTCCCATCTCCAGCCAGCGATGCTCAAGGCTTTCCGGCTGTTCGCCCGTCAGCAGCGCACCGGCGATGCCTTTGAGACGGGGGTCCTGAAACATGCGGATCACTTCCGCCACAGATGCCGACATACGCAGCTCGCGGCTGATCCAGAGCAGGTAAAGCAGCCCCGTCTCCGCCGGGTCGCAGTTTGACGGCGTTTCCGAATCGGCCGTTTCGGGCTCGAGCGGCTGCATGTCGCCGCCCAGGCTTTCTTCCGTACGAGGGCTGAGGCGGCGGCCGCGGCGCAGCCGATTCAGTTCCGATGCCAGCTGATAATCGGGCAGACCCACGGCGTGGCCGATCTCCTGCATATAAGGCGCCAGCTCCACGGCCGTCAGCTGCGCCATGCCTTCCAGCAGCTCTTCTGCCGCTTTGGCCTGACCTTCTTTTTCGGCCGCCGCCTTGAAAAGGCCGATGTGATGGAGCACCAGCGGCTTGGCGTCTTCCACCGCCTTGTCGAAGAGTTCCTCGCCGCCTTCGCTCTGCAGCATCTCGTCGGGATCCTTGCCGCCGGGGAACAGCACCACGAACACCTGAAGCCCGGCGCGCTGCAGAATGTACATGCCGCGCAGCGTCGCGTTCTGCCCGGCCGTGTCGGAGTCGTAGCAGATATAACATGTGTCGGCAAATCGTTTCAACAACGACGCCTGTTCTTCCGTCAGCGACGTGCCCAGCGAAGCGACGGTCTCCCTGTGACCGTGCATGTGCAGGCGGATGGCGTCCATGTAACCTTCGACGAGGATCGAACGTCCTTTTTCGCGGATCGCGCTCTTGGCCTTGTCCAGCAGATAAAGATTTTCCTTTTTGTTGTAGAGCGGCCCTTCCGGGCTGTTCAGGTATTTGGCGCCCTCGCCGTCGACGATGCGGCCGCCCAAAGCGATGGCGCGTCCGGACACGTTGCGGACAGGAAAGATCACGCGTCCGCGGAAGCGGTCGTAGCAGCCCTTTTCGCCCTGGATCACGAGCCCGCACTTGAGCAGCTGTTCCTGCGTGACGCCTTCGCGGCGCAGGGCGTCGTTCAGAGCCCGCCACGCCGACGGCGACCACCCCAGTTCGAAGGCGTCGGCATCCTTCGCGGACAGGTTGCGGCGGCTCAGATAGCCTTTGCCGACGGCGCCGGCCGCGCCTTTCAATTCGGCACGGTAAAAGTCGACGGCCATTTCCATGACCGCATAGAGATCCGTCGTCTGCCCGCGGTTTTTCCGCCGCGGGATCTCGATGCCGGCACGCCGCCCAAGATATTCGAGCGCTTCGGGAAAGCTCAGTCCTTCCTTTTCCATGACGAAACTGAAAACGTCGCCGCCCTTGCCGCAGCCGAAACAATGCCAGGTGCCGCGATCGGGCGAGACGATGAACGACGGCGTCTTCTCGTCGTGAAAAGGGCAAAGGCCGCTGTAATTACGTCCCTTTTTCACGAGCCGCACCGAATCGCCCACCAGTTCCACGATGTCGACGGCGTCCTTTATTTTCGCGACGATTTCGTCGGCCATGAGCGTTCACCTCTCAGATTTTGAAATCCGACAGAAAAAGCGGAGAGAGCTTTCGCGCCCTCCCCGCTTTTATTTTAGCTTTTTCTTTTCGTCCTGTCGAGAACGCGCCCTTACTTCATGATCAGAGGAGCGATGACGAGAGCCACGACGGTCATCAGCTTGATGAGAATGTTCAGGCTGGGGCCGGCGGTATCCTTGAAAGGATCGCCCACGGTGTCGCCGACGACGGCCGCCTTGTGGTTGGCGGAACCCTTGCCGCCGTGCACGCCCGATTCGATGTACTTCTTGGCGTTGTCCCAGGCGCCGCCGGCATTGGACATGTAAACGGCGAGCATGACGCCGGTGACGATGGCGCCGCCGAGCAGACCGCCCAGAGCCTCCGCGTCAAGAGCGAAGCCCACGACGACGGGAACGACGATAGCCAGCAGGCCGGGCACGATCATCTTATGCAGCGAAGCGTCGGTGGAAATGGCGACGCACTTTTTGTAGTCGGGCTTCTCGCTGTAATCCATGATGCCGGGGTGCTCCCTGAACTGACGGCGCACTTCCTCGACCATCTTGCCGGCGGCTTCCTGCACGGCAGCAATGGTCTGAGCGCTGAACAGGAAGGGCAGCATGCCGCCGAGGAACAGGCCGACCATGACGTGAGGATTGTTCAGATCGATCGACCTCAGGCCGGCCGCCTGAGCGTAGGCGGAGAACAGCGACAGCGCGGTGAGGGCGGCGGAACCGATCGCCAGTCCCTTGCCCATGGCGGCGGTGGTGTTGCCCACGGCGTCAAGTTTGTCGGTGATATTGCGGACGCCTTCGGGCAATTCGGACATCTCGGCGATGCCGCCGGCGTTGTCGGAGATGGGGCCGTAAGCGTCGACGCTGAGGCTCATGCCGGTGATGGAAAGCATGCCCACGGCGGAACAGGCCACGCCGTACAATCCGCTGAAGAAATAGCTGATCAGCGTCGCGGCGCAGATCAGGAGCACGGGAATCACCGTGGAGGTCATGCCCAGAGAAATGCCGCCGAGGATAACGGTCGCAGGACCGGTCTCGGTCGTGCCGGCCAGCTTCTGCACCGGTTTGTAATCGGCAGAGGTGTAATACTCGGTGATCATGCCGATGGCCACGCCGGCCACAACGCCGGAAACCACGGCGAAGAAGATCTTGATGTCCTGAAGCAGGACCAGCGAGAGGATCAACGCGCCGACGATCTCGATGATGCCGGTGATGTAGGTGCCCAGACTCAGAGCCTTGGCGGGATCCGTCGCGTTGCCCGTCTGCATGAACTTGAACAGATACTTGCTGGCGAACTGCCCCATCTTGCTGTCGTTCTCCTCGGCCAGGCTGCCGGTGACGCAGGCCGAACCGAAGATCGCCGCGGCGATGCCCAGAGCCGCCAGCGCCAGAGGATAGAGCACGCCCATCAGGCCAAGCGGGGCGCTGTCGCCGGCCATCGTGGTCACAAAGCCGACGGCCATAGCGGCGATGATGGAGTTGACGTAGGACTCGAACAGGTCAGCCCCCATGCCGGCGATGTCGCCGACGTTGTCGCCGACGTTGTCGGCGATGGTCGCTGGGTTGCGGGGATCGTCCTCGGGGATACCGGCTTCAACCTTACCCACAAGGTCGGCGCCGACATCGGCGGCCTTGGTGTAGATACCGCCGCCGACGCGGGCAAACAGCGCGATGGACGAAGCGCCAAGGCCGAAGCTGGTGATGACGTTCGCATCGCGGAACAACACGTAGGAAAGCACCACACCGGCCAGACCGACGCCGACCACGGTCATGCCCATGACGGAACCGCCGCGGAAGGCGACGCCCAGCGCGTCGTTCATGCTCTTGGTCGCCATGAAGGTCGTGCGGCCGTTGGAACGGGTAGCGACGATCATGCCGCAGTAGCCGGTCAGAGCGCTGCACAGCGCGCCGAAGACGAAGCACACGCCCGAGGGAATGCTCAGGAACGTGCACAGCAGAGCGCCGACGACGACGACAAACGGCGCGAGCCATTTGTATTCGCTGTTGAGAAACGCCATCGCGCCCTCGTGAATGATGTCGGAAAGCTCAGACACCTTTTTGTGCTCTTCGTCGACGGCGATGTTCTTGACGAAACCGTAGGTAAAGAACGCGTACCCCAGAGCGAGCACGGCGCTGCCGAGCACGACCAGCAGCAGTACCCAAAACAGAAACGATACCATTACGCAGACCTCCTTAGAAATTGAGAACCACTCTTTTTAGAGCCGTTGTATCTTCCATAAAAGCCTGATTATTATATGCGCCGCACTGACGAATTACAAGCGATAAAAAACTTTTTCCGCACAGCAGAGAGGGCGAAACGATTTTTATTCTCGCCCCCCCGGCGCGGCGTCGGCGTCATTCGATGATCTGAAGCTCCTTGGGAACCTGATTGAGGATGCGCACGCCCGTTTCGGTGATCAGACACAGATCTTCGATGCGCACGCCCGTCTCGCCGGGAAGATAGATGCCCGGCTCGCAGGAAAAGACGTTGCCCGGTCTGACCTGTTCCGTATTGGCGCTGCTCACATCGCCCCATTCGTGCCCCTGCTGGCCGATGGAATGCCCGAGACGGTGCGTGAAGTACGGTCCGTATCCGGCGTCGGCGATGATCTTGCGGGCGATGCCGTCTAAGTCGCAGTAGCGCACGCCGGGTTTCATCGCCGCTTCCGCAGCCTCGTTGGCGCGGCGCGTGATCTCGTAGATTTCGCGGTCCTTGGCGCTCGCCGTCTTGAAGTAATAGGTGCGCGTCATGTCGGAACAATAGCCGTCTTTGATGCAGCCGATGTCGAAGAGCACGCACTGCCCCGGCTTCAGCACGGTGCCGTCGGGCGAATGGTGCGGATCGGCGGCGTTGGCGCCGAAGCTGACGATCGACGGGAACGACAGGCCGTCGGCGCCCAGCTCGCGATAGATACCGGCCAGTTCGTCGGCCAGTTCGATCTCCGTCACGCCTTCGCGGACGCGTTCGCGAAGGGCCAGCATGGCCTGATCGTTCATCTGCGAGGCGCGCGTCATCAGGGCGATCTCCTCGGCGTCCTTGCAGGCGCGCACACGGTCCACGCAGGGGGAAGCGTTCACGTAGCCGGCAGCGGCGTCCGCCTGCTGAAGTTCAAGCAAGAACTCGGCGGGCATTTTTTTGTCCACGCCCAGCGGCCGGGAACGGTCGATCAGGGGCAGGGCCTTGAGCGCGCCGCGCTCGGTATCGTCGTAGGGAACGATGTTTTCCGCCGCCACGTGGGGGGCGAAGAACAGCCGGTTCAAAAACAGCGCCGGTTTCTGCCCCTCGCGCAGCAGGAGCGCCAGAAAGCGCTCGCCGGGGCGGAAGTCGTCGCCGGTCACGTAGGTCAGCGAGAAAGGATCGCTCAACAGGGCCTGCGTGAGCCCCGCATCTCTCAGACTGGCCATGATCTTGTCGATTCGCCGTTGATTCATGATTCCTCTTTAACCTCCTCGGGGCTCTCCGGCCCGAAAGACCTTCTCCGCACGCCCGGCCGTCAGGGCGTCGTCCGTAAGCCGCGCCTTATCCCCTGACAGAGCCGTACTCCGTCGTCTTCTCAAACTGGCGGAGCACATACGAACAGGTCGGCACGATTTTGACGCCGCGCTCACGAGCCGCCCGGACCAGTTCGTTCACCAGGCGCGCGGCGATGCCCTGCCCGCCATAGACGGGCTCGACTTCAGTATGGTACGCGGTCCAAACTGCGCCGTCTTCGGCATAGGCGCACAGCCCTACGCACGTTTCGCCGTCGTAGGCGGCGGTGCGTTTTCTCGTTTCTTCAAAGACAATTTCGATCACGGCGCTGCCCCCTTTCCATCGCGCATGACGTCATTGTATCATGAAGTTTTTTTGCGGGAAAGGCGCGACGATTCCGCGATCCTGTTCCAAAAAGAAACATTTCCGTTGGCCGGCAGGCAATGTTCCACGTGGAACATCAATACCGCACAACGCCTGACGGCGGTTGAGCCGTCAGGCGTTGTGCGGTATTCTGAATCTCAGCGTTCCTCGGACTTTTCCTCCGTCCCGGCGGCGCGCAGACGGCGGCGCAGCCCCCGGCCGAGCAGGATCGCCAACACGATCTTCAGCGCGTCGACGGGAATGAACGGATAAACCGCCGCGGCCATGCACCGGTCGAAACCGAGATTGGCGACTTTCGACAGCCACGCCGCGCCGAACAGATAGAGCACGGCCAGCCCCAGCAGCATGCCGGCGAACTGCGCGGCGACGCGTTCCGAGCGGTCGATGAACCAGCCGCTGATCGCCGCCAGCGGGATGAAACCGACGAGGAAGCCGCCCGTCGGCCCGAGCAGTTTGCCCGCTCCGCCGGCAAATCCCGAAAACACGGGCAGCCCGACAAAACCGATCAACAGGTAGAGGACGACGGCCAAGGTACCGCGCCGCGCGCCGAGCGCATACACCGAAAGGTAGACCACGAACACCTGAAAGGAAAAAGGGATCGGCCCGACGGGCACCGACAGCGGCCCGAGCACGCACATCAGCGCCGTCATCGCCGCGACCGCCGCCATGTTTCTGACATGATTCTTCTCCATTGTTATTGTCTTCACTCCGTCTCCGCGAAAATGTGCAGCGCCCCGATCATACGTCCGGCCGGATCAATTGTCAATCATAAATATATTAAATGGTGACAATTAATGAACAAGCCCCGATCTTTCGGCGCGGACGAAGCGTCTTGAGCGAAGGCGCGAAACGTGGCATAATTTGTCTCTGCGGAAGAAATCATTTTGATCGAAGAGGGTTTTCCATGGACGAGATGAACGAACTGTACTATCGGCTCCCCTACGTGAAGGAATTCGACGCCGTCGTCACCGGCTGCGTGCCCGGCAAAAGCGGCTTCGAAGTGACGCTCTCGCAGACCGCCTTTTACCCCGAAGGCGGCGGCCAGCTCGCCGACAGCGGCTCCATCGGCGAAGCGTCCGTCGGCGACACGCGCCGCCGCGGAGGCGACATCATCCATTACGCCGACCGGGCGCTGCAAGTCGGCAGCACTCAGCACTGCGTCATCGACTGGCAGAAGCGCTTCGATCACATGCAGGCCCATTCCGGCGAGCACATCGTCTCCGGCCTGATCCACAGGCGCTTCGGCTACGACAACGTCGGATTCCACATGGCCGCCGACAAAGTCACGGTCGATTTCAACGGACTGATCAGCGAAGAGCAGCTCGCCGAACTGGAGCGCGAAGCCAACGCCCGCGTTTACGACAACCTGCCCGTGCGCGTCGCGTTTCCTTCGCCGGAAGAACTGGCGGCGCTCGATTACCGCAGCAAGAAAGAACTGAGCGGCATCGTGCGCCTCGTCGAATTCCCCGGCGTCGACCTCTGCGCCTGCTGCGGCACCCACGTGGAGCGCACTGGCGAGATCGGCCTGATCAAGTTCGTCTCCATGGCCCGCTACAAGGGCGGCGTCCGTATCGAAATGCTCTGCGGCCGTCTCGCCATGCAGGACTACGCGCGCAAGAACGAGCAGGAGCGCGAGATCGGGCGCATTTTTTCCGCCAAGCCGTACGAGACCGTCGAAGCCGTGCGCCAGTACGTCGCCGCCGCCGAAGCGGCGGAAGCCCGCGCCTCCGAGCTGGCGCGCCGCTATTTCGAGCTGCGTGCCGCTCAGTTCCCCGCCGGCGGCGGGCTGCTGGTCAACTTCGAAGACGGTTTCAAGCCCGTCGAGCTGCGCAGGTTCTGCGACGCCCTCGTTGCCGGCGGCAAGGCGAAAACGGCGGCCGTCCTCTCCCCCGCCGAGAACAACGGCAAAAAAGGCTGGAACTACGTGATCTGCGCCGGCGACCCCGTGCTGCGCGACGCCGTCAAAACGCTCAACAAAGAGCTGAACGGCCGCGGCGGCGGCGACCCCACGCTCGTGCAGGGAACGTTCTTCGCCGGGCGCGCCGAGATCGAGCGCGCGCTCGAAGCGACTTTCCGGTGATCATGTGCCGAAAGAATCTCCATAGAACATTCCGAAAAAGAATCAGCGAGTGAAAACAAACAGGGAGCGCCTCCAGCCAAAAGACGGAGGCGCTCCCTGTTTGTCGCAAAAAATCTCCGCCGCCCGCTCAAAAGAACGGACAGCAGATCTTTCTAATGATGGCCGCAGCCGTGATGATGTCCGCGGCCATGCTCGCGCCCTTCGGCGCCGTCCGAGCAGCCGTCTTCGGCATAGTGTTCGTGACCGTGGCAGCCGCAGCCGTCGTGATGGCGGCGGCGTTCGTGCTCGTGTTCGCGACAGCTGCCGTTCCCGCCGCCGTGCGTTTCTTTCAGGTCCTCGACGTCGGCCCATTCGTACCCCAGCACCTCGGGCGGCAGCTCGAGCCAGTCGATCAGATCGACGTCGTCGGGATAGCGCCCGGCGATGACGACGACGCCGTCCACCAGCACGACGGGCAGACGCTCCGCGCCGAACACTTTCAGGTACTGCGCGGCGGCGGGATTCGCCTCGAACGCCTCCGGCTCTTCGGCCAAGTCGTGGCGTTCCCATTCGACGCCCTGATGCGTCAGCACGTCCAGCGACTGAGCCAGATCGGCCAGATCCTGTTCGTCGTCCCACTCGGCCGCGGCTTCGTAAATGGCCAGTTTGCGCATGATTGGTTCCTCCTTCTGCTGAAATATCATTCGGGAAAAGTTTAGCGCTGACAGCCGCATCTTACCATAAAGCGGCGTTTCTTACGAACGGCAAGGAATCACTCCACCGTTTCCCGTTTTAGAATCTCGATCGCCGCGCCGTAGTCGCGGAGGCGGTAATCGGCGAGGACGTCGATGCGGGCGCGATCGGCGTCGGCGTAGCGGTCGTAGACGGCGGCGGCTTCGATGCCGGCGTTACGGGCCGATTCGACGCCGATCAGCGAATCCTCGAAGATCAGGCACTCGTCAGGCGCCGCGCCGAGGTCGCCGAGGATACGAAAGTACACTTCCGGGTCGGGCTTCATCGCGCGCACGTCCTCGCGCGCGTAGACGGGGCTGAAATACTCGTCGAGCGGCGCTTTGGCGAGCATGTTGCGGTTGACGGTGCGGTAAATATCGACGGTGCCGCGGCGCGTCGCGGTGGCGATGGCAAGCCGGAAGCCGCGCGCCTTCAGCGCCTTGACGAACTCGTCGGCGCGCGGCTTGTAATCGACGACGTTTTCGAGGAAATCGCGGGCGATGCGGTAGCGCCGGCTGTGGATCTCGTCCGCCGTCAGCGGCGAAGCGTACTTTTCCTTTAAATAAGCGCAGTAGTCGCCGTACGGGTCGGAACTGGCAGCGCGCTCCCGCAGCAGGGCGTCGCGCTGCCGCTGCAGATCGCCGCCGTCCCGCTCGCCGCCGCCGATCTGCTTCACCAGCTCGACGTCCACGGCGTTCCACACGCCCACCGAGTCGATCAGCGTGCCGTCCAGATCGAAGATGATCGCTTTTTTCCTGTCGAACATTCCTGCCGCCTCCCCGAAGTTCTTCCGAAACCGCTTCGATTGTACCAGAAAAACCGTCCGCGTTCCCCCGCGTCTTCGCGCTTCGGCACGACGGCGGAAAAAACGGAGAGCCGCGGAGCGTTTCCGCTCCGCGGCTCTCCGTTTTTTACCCGTTCCCGCCGCGACGCCGCGCGCAGGGGCAGGCCATGGACATCAGCTCCTCGATGGCGCGGTGCAGCATCGCCGCCGTCTCGGAAGCGGCGGCTTTGTAATAGACTTCCTTGCCCTCGCGGCGGCTGACGATCAGCCCCGCGCTCTTGAGCGAGCGCAGATGGTGAGACACGGCTGGGCTGGACATCTCCATCAGCGCGGAAATGTTGATCACGCACTCTTCGCCGTGGCACAGCAGCCAGAAGATGCGCACGCGCGTGGCGTCGCCGAGCTGTTTGAACACGTCGGCGACAGTCTGAAATTCCTCTACGGACGGCGCTCCGGCGCAGAACTCCTCGACGGGCTGGCCGTGCCGGTGCGGCAGATGGACTGGCGGCATGGAATCGCCTCCTTTTCTTCATTCTATTTACCATAAAAATTCGCCGCTGAAAAGCTCCCGCGGCGAATCTTTTTTCCGCGTCTCCGGCTGAGGGTTGACAGGATCGCCGCGTCGGGATAAAATCTCATTAACGAATAAGCATTTGTTTAATCGTTTATCTCACCTCATCGAAAAGGAGCCGCCGACCATGAAAAAGAGCTACAAGATCGAAGTGGACTGCGCCAACTGCGCCAACAAGATGGAGCAGGCCGCCAAGGGCACGCCCGGCGTCAAAGACGTCAGCGTCAACTTCATGCTGCTGAAAATGAACGTAGAGTTCGAGGACGGCCAGGATCCCCGGACCGTCATGCCCGAAGTGCTGAAAAGCTGCAAAAAAGTCGAGGACGACTGCGAGATCTTCTTTTGACCGTCCGCCGCGCCCTTCACGCCGAAAACGATTTTCCGCAAAGGGCGTTTGGGGCCGCGCCACGCCTCAGCGCGCGATATAAATCGAATCGCCTTTCCCGCGCCGTCTCGCGGCGGAAAGTTTTGTGGAGGAATATGCCATGAACCGGAAACAGCTTCGCATGCTGCTGCGCATCCTCGCCGCCGCGGTCATGATGGGCGCCCTGCACTTCGCGCGCGTCGCCGGCGCGGCGCGCTTTCTGCTTTATCTCGTGCCGTATCTGACCGTCGGTTACGACATTCTCGGCAAATCGCTCAAGGGCGTCAAAAACCGCCAGATCTTCGACGAGAACTTCCTTATGACCGTGGCCACGCTCGGCGCCATGGCGCTGGCCGTTTACGAGGACGGCGACTACACCGAGGCCATCGCCGTCATGCTCTTCTACCAGACCGGCGAGCTGTTCCAGAGCTACGCCGTCGGCAAAAGCCGCCGCAGCATCAGCGCCCTCATGGATATCCGCCCCGACTACGCCAACGTCGAGCGGGGCGGCCGCCTCGAGCGCGTTGATCCCGACGAGGTCGCGCCCGGTGCGGTCATCGTCGTTCAACCGGGCGAAAAAGTCCCCATCGACGGCGTCGTCGCCGAGGGACGCTCGACGCTCGATACATCCGCCCTGACTGGCGAGAGCGTGCCGCGCGAGACCGGCCCCGGCGACGAGATCCTTTCCGGCTGCATCAACATGACCGCCCCGCTCAAGGTGAAAACCGCGCGCGAGTTCGGCGAATCCACCGTTTCGAAAATCCTCGACCTGGTCGAGAACGCCAGTTCGCGCAAGTCCAAATCCGAAGAGTTCATCAGCAAGTTTGCTCGCGTCTACACCCCCGCCGTCTGCGGCGGCGCTCTGGCGCTGGCCGTGCTGCCGCCGCTGGCGCGTCTTTTCGCGACGGGACTCTCCCCCGATTGGGGCGATTGGCTCTACCGCGCCCTCACCTTTCTCGTCATCAGCTGCCCCTGCGCGCTGGTCGTCAGCATCCCGCTCACGTTCTTCGCCGGTCTGGGCGGCGCCAGCCGCGAAGGCGTGCTCGTCAAAGGCTCCAACTATCTGGAAACGCTGGCGAACACAAAGTGCGTCGTCTTCGACAAGACCGGCACGCTCACGCAGGGCGTCTTCGAAGTCAGCGACGTGCATCACTGCCCCATCGAGCGCAAACGCCTGCTCGAGTTCGCCGCGCTGGCCGAAAGCGCCTCGCCGCATCCGATCAGCACGTCGCTGCGCCTCGCCTACGGCAGCCCCATCGACCGCGCCCGCGTCGCCGACATCCGCGAGATCAGCGGCGAAGGAGTCACCGCCGTCGTGGATGGATTCTCCGTCGCCGCCGGCAACGCCAAACTCATGGAACGTCTCGGCATCCCCTGCATCCGCTGCCGCAGCGCCGGCTCGATCGTGCACATGGCCATCGACGGCAAGTACGCGGGACACATCGTCATCTCCGACGTGGTCAAGCCCAACGCTCGGGAGGCCATCGTCCGCCTCCGCGCCGCCGGCGTGAAAGAGACCGTCATGCTCACGGGGGACCGCCGCCCCGCCGCCGAACAGACGGCCCGGGAACTCGGCGTCGACGAGTTCCACGCCGGGCTGCTGCCCGCCGATAAAGTCGCCAAGGTGGAGGAGCTGCTGTCACGCCAGCCCATCGGCGCAAAGCTGGCCTTCGTCGGCGACGGGCTCAACGACGCGCCCGTGCTCTCGCGCGCCGACGTCGGCATCGCCATGGGCGCGATGGGCAGCGACGCCGCCATCGAGGCCGCCGACGTCGTGCTGATGGACGACGATCCCCTCAAGATCGTCACAGCGATCAGGATCGCGCGCAAATGTCTGGGTATCGTGCGCCAGAACATCTGGTTCGCCATCGGCGTCAAGCTCGCCTGCCTGGCGCTCGGCGCGCTGGGACTCGCCAACATGTGGCTGGCCGTCTTCGCCGACGTCGGCGTGATGGTCCTGGCGGTGCTCAACGCGATCCGCGCGCTGCTCGTCAAAAACCTGTGAAGGCGAAACAAAAACGGGCGCGCCTCAAAGGGCCTGTTCCACGGCAAAGGTACCATAACAAGACGCGGGGAAAAACAAAAAAACACGATTTCTTCTAGAACCGGGCGGCGTGGAGCGTCCGACAGCCGCTGAGCTGTCGGGCGCTTTTTTTCATGGCGAACGTTCGACGCGAAGCCCTCACAACTATTTCTCCCGACTTTTAGCCTCTAAAAGTCGGGCGGAGCGATTTCCGCCGCCGAGGACCGGCACATCCCACGAAAGGTTCTTCGTCCGCCGGCGCCGACGTCGTTTCGGGAAAACCTTCCGCCGCGCGCTCAAAAAGCCGCGAGCGCCGAGCAAGGCGTGACACGCCCTTTACTCACCTTGACACAAATTGGCGTTATGATATTATTGCGTCGTAGCACGATGACGGAAACGCCATTTCCAAGCGGCGATTTTCCGCTTTCGGGCCGCGGAATCTCCGCGGCTCAACACAATCTTTTCAAAATCTAAGGAGGAAGCATTTCATGTCTCAGCGCAAAACGTTCTCCCTGTTCTCGGCGGCGCTTCTCGTCTCGGTTCTTTCCGGCGCGGCCATGGCTCACGAACTGGTGCTGCGCGCCAACGGCGAGGTCACGGAAGGCGCGCCTCTGGCCGTGTCGGTGCATTCCGGACACAAGTTCATCGTCCCCGAAGAAGTGGAAAGTCTCGAACGCGTCAAGGCCGGTCCCTTCGTGGACGGCAAGCTGATGGCCCAGCCGCTGACCGGCAACGAAAAGGGGTTGTGCATCGACTTCACGGTGCCGGAAGTCAAGGCCGGCGAGTCGTTGATCGTCGTCGCCGAAAAGGACGGCGGCGTCTGGAGCGTCACCAACGAGGGCGGCAAATCGGGGGCGCGCAAGGATCTCGAAGCTCAGGGGCTGAAGGTCAAATCGGCAGTCAAGCACGACAAATACGCCAAGCTGATCCTCAACGCCTCCAAAGACGACAAGAACTTCGCCACCGCCGTCGGCCATCCGCTGGAAGTCATTCCCGTGACCAATCCGGCCGACGCCAAGGTGGGCGAGTTCTTCGAGGTGAAGGTCGTGCTCGAAGGTCAGCCTTACACGGGCCCCGTCTGGGCGACTTACGACGGTTTCGTCACCGAGCACGAGAACACCTATGCCTACTACACCGAGGCGGAGAGCGGCACGGCCTTCATCAAGATCACCGCGCCCGGCCTCTGGGGCGTCCGCGCCCGTCAGGACGGCCTGCCCGGCGTCGAAGGGACCTACGACAGCCGCACGGTGCGTTCTTTCCTGCTCTTCGAAGTCAAATAACGATCATGACGGCGCTTTTGAAAAGGGCGGCCGCGACTTTGCTGATGGGGCTCGCGCTGACGGGTCCCATTGGTTGTTTGCGCGCTTCCGCCCATGGCGTGGGATACCGCCAGTCAGATCTGCCCTCGGTGCCGCTGGAGTTCTTTTATTCCACCGGCGAAACCATGAGTTACCTCGAGACGAAGGTCTTCTCGCCCGCCGACGAGAAGTTCGCCAACCAGTCGGGGCGCACCGACGCCGCCGGGCGCTTCGCGTTCGTTCCCGATGTGCCCGGCACATGGCGCGTGATCGTCAAGGACGACGAAGGCCATCAGTGCACGGCGGAAATCGGCGTGACGCAGGAATTCCTCGACGGCGGTTCCGAAAAGTCCTCCGCCCTCGCCGTCAAAGAACAGAGCGCGGTGCCTCAGGGCATGGATCTGGCGATCCGCTGCGCCCTCGGCGTCAGCCTGCTCTTCAACGTCGCCGCGTTCGTCCTGCTGGCACGCCGCGGAAAGGCGGCCTGAGCATGCATATCAGCGAAGGCGTGCTCTCCACAGGCGCGCTGGCGGCCGGCTGGGCCATCACCGCGGCCGGCACGGCCGTGGGCCTGAAAAAGCTCAAGCCCGAGCGCATCGTGCGCGTGGCGTTGCTGTCGTCGGCGTTCTTCCTCGCGTCGCTGGTCAACGTCAAAATCGGTCCCAGCTCGACGCACCTTTCGCTCATCGCGCCGATGGGGCTGGTGCTGGGCTGGTCGACTTTTCCCGCAGTGCTGGTGGCGCTGCTCCTGCAGGCGCTGCTGTTCCACTTCGGCGGGCTGGCGGTGCTCGGCCCCAACACGGTGGACGTGGCGTTGCCGGCGCTGCTGGTCTATCTGATTTTCGCACGGCCGATCCGGCGCCAGGGCGGCGCGGTTGCCGCGGTCTGGGCGTTCGCCGCCGGCACGCTGGCGGTGCTGCTGTGCGCCGTCGGCGTGGGGTTGTTCCTCGGCGCCACGGACGAAAATTTTCTCGGCGTGGCAAAGGTGGTCTTTCTCGCTCACGTGCCGGTCGCGTTCGTCGAGGGCGCGATCACGGCCTTCATGGTGGCGTGGCTGAAAAAAGTCTCCCCGGAGTTTCTGTCGGGCGTCGACCGCTGACGAAAGGACGGCGGTAATGCGTCTCGATACGGGCGGACTGTTCGCGGAAAACGCGCGCGCTCCGCTTGACGCTTTCGATCCGCGCGCGCGGATGCTCTGCGCCGCAGCTTACGCGGCGACGCTATCGGCGCTGGACCGGCCGGCGGCACTGGCGTTCGCGGCGCTGCTGCCGGGGGCGCTGTTTTTCTGCGGGCCGCTTCGCCCCCTGCTGCGCTCGCTGCGCCAGCTCAATCTGGTCAGCCTGGCGATGACGTTCCTGCTGGCGCTGACCTGGCCGGGGCGCACGCTCTGGGGACCGTTCACGCGCGAAGGGATCCGTCAGGGGCTTCTCATCACAGTCAGGCTGAATCTGATCTCGGTCGCGCTGCTGCGGCTGATCGCGGCCATGGGACCGGCGCGCTGCGAAACCGCGCTCGCCCGTCTGGGCTGCCCGGAAAAGCTGCGCGTTCTGCTGCTGCTCACGCTGCGCGGCATTTATCTGCTGGCCGAGCGCATGGCCACGGCCCTGCAGGCGGTCAATCTGCGCAGCGGTTCGCGCGGCGCGGGACGCTCGCCGCACTTGAAGGGGACGCTGCGCTGGCGCGTGTTCGCTTTTATGGCGGCGAGCGCGCTGCTGCAGAGTTCCGACCGTTCGGAACGCATGATGCTGGCGCTGAACTGCCGCGGCGGTCTGGCAGGTTTCGCCGCGGCGCAGCCGCTCCGCTGGAAAACGCGCGACACGGCGCTGACCGTTTTCTGCGCGGTCGTGCTCGCAGCGGCGCAGGCGCTCGATTTTTCGGGAGGCTTTCAATGAATCCGGCTCAATCGGAAAAATCCACCTGCCCGCTGGAAGTGCGAGCGCTCCACTACAGCTATCCCGACGGGCACAAGGCGCTGAACGGCGTATCGTTCGGCCTGCGCGAAAACGAGAAGCTCGCGCTCGTCGGCCCCAACGGCTCCGGCAAGTCGACGCTGCTGCTTCATCTGGCCGGGGGCATCGCCGCCCGCCAGGGAGAGATCCGGCTGTACGGACAGCCCGCCGGCACGGAAGAGCTGCGCCAAGCCGTCGGCCTGATCTTTCAGGAACCGGACGACCAGCTCTTCATGCCGCAGGTCGCCGACGACGTGGCCTTCGGCCTCGTCGCCCGCGGCATGCCCGCCGGCGAGGCGCATCGCAAGGCGCTGGAAATGCTCGAACATTTGGGCGCGGCACATCTGGCCGAACGGCCGCCGCACCGCCTTTCCGGCGGCGAAAAGCGTCTGGCCGCTTTGGCTGGGATCCTCGTCATGGAACCGCAGGTGATCGTTCTCGACGAACCGACCGCGGCGCTCGACCCGCGTGCGCGGCGGCGCGTCGTCGAAACGCTGCGCGCGCTGTCCCAGCCGCTGATCCTCACCACGCACGACCTCGACATGGCGCTCGACGTGTGCAGCCGCGCCGCGCTGCTCTACGACGGAGCCGTCGCCGCGGAAGGGCCTCTGCCCGACCTGTTCCGCGACAAAGGGCTGCTGGAGCGCAACGGCCTCGAACTGCCGCTGCGGTATTCCGCCACTTAACTCGACACGATTTCTTGATCAGATATTTCAATGTACGCCCACAGTTTTCTCGGCATCAAAAAATAAAGGAGCGATAGCGGCATGATTCTGCTATCGCTCCTTTTCTATCCTGTTTTATTCTGCGAGCGCCTCTTCCTGCTCTTTGCAAATAGCCTCTTCTATATTAAACAACGGAAGTTCAATGAGCGATATTTTTTCTTTGTTTATAAAATTTTCTGCGCCATCTTCATCATGAAAGAACAAAAAACGTTCGTCAGAAGCTTCGTCGCCGAATTCGTAGATTAATGAGATCTCCAAGCTCAAGGATTGCTCTTGACCAAAATCGATGTTATACCGCTCCGTTTTGCCGTCGGCGTAGCAGCAGACGACTGCTCCCTCAGATAATAATGCGTCGCTTGTACCGTCATCTTTCTCGACGTAACTGGCCATCACTTTGCACAGATTTGGAGAGATAAGTTTTTCCGGTATTTGTTCTTCGGTCTCTTCGTAATACGTGTAATCACTCAATGACTCGTAGATGACTGGTGGAACCTCCCCCTCGTCGACAGACGAATCCCAGGTGCACGAACTAGGCGCACCACAACCATCGTCAAGTAAAACAATTCTATTGACATTGCTTGTATTGATCAAAAGAACTTTGTTATTCATGCAAGGGATGACAAGATATCCGTGCCCGATCCAACCATAAACCATGCTTCGCGTGGTTCCGGTAATCGGATACCAAAGATATTTCTCGGAAGATGAGGGGAGAATCCCAATATGCCCCCAGAACCCATTTTCCGCCAATTCCTCTCCTGCGCTGCAACGGTCAAGGGACGCTTTCCACCTTGCTATTTGAGGTGGGAAATAATTCGTCCCCAGGAGGCTCCGCACGCCTGTGCGCAAGGCATAGGCAAGGTCGCGAAGTTCAGAGATCTCAGCTTTTGCGCCGGCTTCGATTTCTTTCAGTCGCGCCGTCGATACTCCCGTACGTTCGGCCAGCTGCTTCTCGTCAACTCGAAGAAGCTGCTTCAGGAGCCGGGTTTGATTGAATCGATTCGGGCTGTTTCCCATTAACATATCTGCGGAGATTTTCAAACCGTCAAGAACCTTTGTAATATGTTTTTCGTAATTCGTCTTGTTCGTAATGCCTGCGGACAAAAGCTTGTCCAAAGTCGGGCGCGATATGCCCGCGGCCTTGCAGAAACCAGCTTTCGTAAAACCGCGTTCAAGCAACATCGATTCGAGCTTCGCTCCGACAGCACTGCGCATATCAAATAAGTCCGCTATCTCATACATTTCATCAGCCTCCTTTTGGGCCAAGTATAGCCCCGCTCTCAAGATACGTCAATAAATATTTTACGTTTTTATATCAAAATATTTACATCTGCTGAACGTCAAAGCAACTATAATATAAACCGTGAGCCACCGTCGCATTTGATCTAAAAGCTTCGGCGTCGCATTAAGTCTGACGCGATTTCTCCGACGCATTTTAAAGCGGAACGCCCCCAATCCTCCAACTTCTCGTATGGTATACCTTACAAGGTGGATGAGCATTGAGAAAGCGTTTGACGTTGTCGGATCGCAACAACGTCGAAAAAATATCTGGCGCAAGGAGTTTCTTTCGCGGAAATCGGACGGCGCCTTGATCCATGCCCCCGGCCAACCTCCCGCGCGAAAACATCTCGCAGCTCCCCGTCTGGTATATCCAGCGCGCGCCTCAAAGCAGTTCCTCAAACTGATATTTTAACAAGCACAAAAAAGCACATGGCTGAAGGATTTTTTGCTCTTCAAGCCATGCGCTTTTCTCGTCAGTCTGTAAATCTCAAGAGATATCCGTCAGGATCCTGAACCAAAAACTCTTTCTGAACGATCTCCTCCGTCCCGCTTCTGTAGCGACTGGTCGACAATCTTCTAAACGGCTCGATCCCCGCAGTTATCACTCTATCGTAAAGCTCTTCCACATTGGAAACGGACATCTCAAAGTTCACGCCTCTGCCAAAGGGATACTCCAGGACGCCCGTGTTCCAGCCGCCGTTGTCCTGTTCAAACATCAACTGATTTTCCCCCAAAGACAAAAAGACGAATTTATCTTCAGGGCGCTCATACTCAATGTTGAATCGCAGCACGTGCGTATAGAACTTCTTCGTCCTTTCGATATCCCTAACGGTCAACTCAGGGATTAAAGAATTGAATTTCATATCTCATGCACCGCCCTAAAAGCCTTAAATTCATCCGTCTCGCTCTATATCCATAAAGCCTTTCAGCACAGAAATGTTGGGAGGCTTTTTCTGAGGAGCAGTGTATTTAGATCGTTATTCCCACTCCACCGTCGCAGGCGGTTTGCTGGTGACGTCGTAGACGACGCGGTTGACGCCGCGGACTTCGTTGCAGATTCTGGTGGAGGCGCGGGCCAGCACTTCGTGGGGCATGCGGTACCATTCGGCGGTCATGCCGTCGCGGCTGGTGATGGCGCGCAGGGCGCAGACGCGGGCGTAGGTGCGCTCGTCGCCCATGACGCCGACGGTGTAGACAGGCAGCAGCACGGCGAAGGCCTGCCAGATCTCGTCGTACAGTCCAGCTTTGTTGATCTCTTCCAGATAGATCTTGTCGGCGGCGCGCAGGATTTCGAGTTTCTCCCTGGTGATGTCGCCGAGGCAGCGCACGGCCAGGCCGGGGCCGGGGAAGGGATGGCGGCGCACGATGTTTTCGGGCACGCCGAGCAGGCGACCGACGGCGCGGCCTTCGTCCTTGAACAGTTCGCGCAGGGGTTCGAGCAGCGACAGGTTCATGTCCTTGGGCAGGCCGCCGACGTTGTGGTGGCTCTTGATGACGGCCGCGCCTTTGCGCTGGCCGCTCTCGATCACGTCGGGGTAGAGCGTGCCCTGCAGCAGCCAGCGGGCGCCTTTGATCTTGCGGGCTTCTTCCTCGAAGATGCGGATGAAGGTCTCGCCGATGATCTTGCGCTTCTTCTCGGGGTCGATGACGCCGGCCATTCCTTTGACAAACTTCTCGCTGGCGTCGACGTAGGCGACGTTGAGTTTCATCTGCCGGTAGCTGGCGAGCACTTCTTCGGCTTCGCCGGCGCGGAGCAGGCCGTTGTTGACGAAGATGCACTGCAGGCGGTCGCCGACGGCGGCGGCGGTCAGCGCGGCGGCAACGGAGGAATCGACGCCGCCGGAGAGGCCGCAGATGACTTTGTCTTCGCCGACTGTGGCGCGGATCTCGCTTTTCATCTTCTCGGCCCAGTCGCCGAGGTCCCAGTCGCCTTTGCAGCCGCAGATCTTGAACAGGAAGTTGCCGAGCAGTTCCGCGCCTTTTTCGGTGTGCGAGACTTCGGGATGGAACTGTACGGCGGTGATGTGGTCGTCGGGCGTGCGCATGCCGGCGACGACGCCGTCTTCGGAGACGGCGGTGGGGACGAAACCGGCGGGGACTTTTTCCACGTCGTCGCCGTGGCTCATCCACACCTGCGACCTCTCGGGCATACCGGCGAAGAACGGGCATTCGCCATCCTTGACGACAAGTGTGGCGCGCCCGTATTCCCGGGCGGCGGAGCGGCGCACGGTCCCGCCGTACTGGAGCGCGGCCAGCTGCATACCGTAGCAGATGCCGAGGATAGGCAGCCTGAGGTCGAAAAAGCCCTCGGCCAGACGGGGCGAATCGGGTTCGAGCACGCTGCGCGGGCCGCCGGAGACGATCAGGCCGGTGGGCGTGCGCGACATGATCTGTTCGATCGTCGCGTCCCAGGGCAGGATCTCGCTGTGCACTTTCATTTCGCGCACGCGGCGGGCGATAAGCTGGGTATACTGCGAGCCGCAGTCGAGAATGACGATGTTGTCCATGAAGAACTCCTTTCGCGAATCGGGAAAAGTTGGCGTTCGATTTATTATAACAAGGAACGGGTTCTCCGGCGTTCGGTCATGCGCGGGGAACCCGTTTCATTTAGTTCGGAAAGAGCGGAGAGCCGTTTTTTACGGCGTGCGTCTCTCAGGTTAAGGGTCTTACGCAGTTCAACGCATTTTCTGGAATATCCGCACGCCGTTGCTGAAGGCGCGCTGCGAAGAGGTACAGCTCTTCAAGAGCAAACCCATCGGAGGCGGTCTCGTTCACGCAGTTCAGCACGTCGGACAGCCAGCCGCGGGCGTCGGCGTTTTCGCTCGTTAGGCGGGCGCTTTTCTGCGAGTTCCATAGAGAAAACGCTAAGCCGACGTGAGCGACAGCGCGCTATTTGGCCGCGTCTTCCAGCTTCGCGAGCACTTCGGCGGGAAGTCTCTTGTTCTTGCGCGCGGCGTCGAGGATCGAGAGTTTTTTCTTGTTGACGGCCTTGACGTCCGCGCCGCCGTTCAACAGGGCTTCGATCACGCCAGCGACAGGACGGCTGTTTTTCACGGCCCACAGCAGCGGCGTATCGCCGTATTGATCGGCGGCGTTGACGTCGGCTCCGGCTTTCAGCATCACTTCGACAGACTCGGGCTCCGTTTTTTCGCGTCCGACCAGCATCAGCAGCGGCGTACGCTCACTGCTGGTACGGCTCTTCAGGTCGGCGCCGGCTTTAATCAGCGCCGCAATCGTCTCGGCGTCGTCGCCTTTGGCGGTCAGCAGCGGCGTGTACCCCATGGAGTCGGCGGCGTTGACGTCCGCCCCCAGTTCGATCAGCTTGAGAGCGACTTCACCGCGGCGCTTGCCTTCGCTCGCGGCCTTGAACAGCGCCGTGCGCTTCTGGGGGCCGGGCTCATTCACGTCCGCGCCACCCTTGACGAGGGCTTCGATGATCTCGGGATTCGGATTGCTGTCCACGGCAAGCGTCAGCACGGTGTTTCCGCTCTTATCCCTGGCGTTGGCATTGGCTCCGGCTTTGATCAGCATGTCGATCACGACGGGATCGGTCTTCTGCCGGGTCACGGCCTGCATCAGCACAGTCTTTTTATCGCGCGTGAGGGTCGCGTTCGGATCGGCCTTCGCGCCCAGCAGCAGTTCGACGATCTCCTTTTCCTCGCATTCGGGGTTGTTCACGGCCTGCATCAGCAGCGTGTATCCGTCCTCGATCTCCGCAGCGTTCACGTCCAACCCGGCATCGACGAGCTTTTTCACGAACGCAAAGGGATTCTTTTTATTGAAGGCAATAAACGCAGAGGTGGAGCCGTCCTTGTCCTTCCAGTTCACGTCCGCGCCGGCCGCCAGCAGCATGTCAATGACTTCGGGATTATCACAGAACTGCACCGCGGTCTTCAGCATGTTCCACTGGCCGTCGCTCGTGACCGCGTTGACGTTTGCTCCCACATCGATCAGGGTCTTGACAAGCTCAGGCGGGCGGTTGCTGCGCAAAGCATTATGCAGTCTCGTCCAGCCGTTCTTGCCGGGCGCGTTCACGTCGGCCCCTGCCTCGACGAGCGGGGCGATGCTGCGGAGGCTGCGCTGCACGGCGATATCGAGCGCGGTACGGCCGCTCTTGTCGGCGACCAGCGGGTCAGCGCCGGCTGCCAGAAGAGCTTCTGCGAGCGCCGGCGCGTCGTTTTGGACGGCCCGCATCAGCAGCGTGGACCCGTTCGCGTCGGCTGTCTTCGCGTCGGCTCCGTTTTTCAGAAGTGAGCCGACGATCGCGGCGTTGGGTTCACGGGCTTTTACGGCTATCGTCAGAGCGTCGTCACCGCGGCTGTTCTTCGCGTTCACGTCGGCGCCCGCGGCGATCAGCACGTCGACGACGGACGCGTGTCCTTTCTCGGCGGCCTTCATCAGCGGCGTCTCGCCGCGGCTGTCAGCAGCGTTCACGTCCGCGCCGTTTTTGATCAGCAGGTCGAGCGTCTCCGCGTCGCCTTCCCTGACGCTCCGTGCAACCAGCGAAGCTGTCGTGTCGGCGGGAACGGCTCTCACGTCGGCTCCGGCGGCGATCAGCGTCTTCACGGCCGTCAGGTTTTCGCGGTCGATAGCGTAGGCCAGTGCCGTCATCCCATCAGCGCTTTTTACTTTCATATCGGCGCCGGCTTTCAGCAGCAGATTGATCGCTTCCGACGTGATCCCACGGTTGCGGGCGGCACCCATCAGCGCTGTGCAGCCTTTTTGGTCAGCGGCGTTCACGTGCGCCTTCGCGTCCAGCAGTGCTGTAATCGTCTCCGGCAGAGCGGAGCTGCCCGCTGAAGCCATCAGCGGCGTGATGCCCTGGTCGGTGGCGGCGTTGGCGTCGGCCCCGGCCGCCAGCAACGTTTTCACGATCTCGGGATACTTGTTCGCGGCCGCGCCTAGCAGCGCGGTTATACCGTCTTTCGCGCGCGCGTCAACGGACGCGCCCGCTTTCAGCAGCTCCGCGGCGATAGCCGGGTCCTTGCACGTGGCAGCGGCAATCAGCGCAGTCTGCCCGCTCTTGCCGACCGCGTTCACGTCGGCTCCGGCGGCAAGCAGCGCCTTGACGACTTCGAGCGTGTTGTATGCACACGCCGTCATTAGCGGCGTTTCCTCGCGCTTGTTGCGGGCTTCGAGGTTCGCGCCCTCGTTCAAAGCTGCGGCGATCTCCTCGGGCGCGCCCTTTCGGCACAGCTTGTGGAAATCGTTATCGCTCAGCGCGCTCCACGCGGGCAACGCAAATACGAAACACAGCACCCCGGCTAAAAAGCGTTTTTTCATCAAGCGTCATCTCCTTATCCTTAAAAATTTCATTTTTGAAAGCCATTCTCAACTTTATCAATAATTATACATAAACTCCTTTAAAAGGCAAATTAACATTCTTTCGCGCCTAGAATACATAGACGCGCGCCTGCGCCAAAAACGGGGGCGGCAGTCGGCGCAGAACCGGCGTCATGCCGTCTCATGCAATTCACGACGCCTCATACTATTTCTCAATTAAAAGGCCGAACATAAGGGCGCTGCGAGCGACTGAACTCCCTCGCAGCGCCCTGTAAACTATGTTAATGCTTTTTATCAAGAAATAGTATTAGTACAAAACGCGGCGCGTTCAGACGGATGTCCATCCAAATGCGCCGCGCAAATCATTTTAACCGAGAGAAAAGGCCGCCCGCTGTGCCGCGATCTACTCGGCAAAATCCGTCTCCGCTGCGGCAAGAGCTTCCATCTGCGCTTTCTTTTTCGAGCTGCGGCGACGGCCGCCGCGGTGGCCGCGGCGCTTTTTCTTCTTCGCTCCGGCGTTCCCGTCCTTCTTTTCGGGCGGAGTCTTCTGAGCGGGAGGCGTTTTTTTGCGGACGCGGCGGCGCTTTTCGAGGCGCACGCGGTCGCTGGGGACGAGGCGGACTTCCGCTTCCGGCAGGTCGACGGCGGTGTTGTCCATTTCGAGGATACGGTCTTCGAAGCCGAAAACGGTGGGGTCGATCTCTTCGATGGCCTGTTCCACTTTGTCCATGCCGTTGAACTTGTATTCGTCGGGCAGCGAGTTGTTGTAGCGCTTGACGCGCAGCAGGGCCTGCAAAAAGTTCTTTTCGTACTTCTGGAACAGCTCGGCGGCGATCAAGCCGTCGGGGTGGACGTATTCGTCGCCGCTGCCGGCGCCGCGGAAGAACAGGTCGGCCATTTCCAGATTCTGGTCGATCTCCATCTCGCCGTACCACACGTCGGCGAGGATGCGCTTGAACATTTCCTTGCGCCCGGGAGCCAGCAGGCCGAGGCTGGAATCGATGCGGCGCACGGCGTCGCGGATCTCTTCGAGCACGGTCTTGGTGCGGAGCTGGGGCAGCGAGTAGCGGGCGACGATCTCGGCTTCGTTTTCAACGGTGCTGCGTTTTTTGAGGATGGCGCCGAAGTCGGGGCGCAGCTCGATCATGGCCTTTTCGTCGCCGGTGCGCTCCAGCGCCTTGAACATCTCGCCGGTGTCGACGCCGCGGGATTCCACGGGGGAATCGGCGAGCCAGCTGACGAAGCCTTCGTCGAACAGGCCCTTGCGCCCGGCGCGTCCGGCCATCTGGCTGAAGCTCGTCTTGGTGAGGGGGCGGCGGTCGAAATACTTGACCGTCTGGGCGAAGACGACGGTCTCGGCCGGCAGGTTGACGCCCAGCGCCAGCGCGTCGGTGCCGACGACCACGTCGATGATGCGCTCGCGGTAGGCACGCTCGACGAGCAGTTTTTCCTTGGGCAGCAGGCGGCCGTAATAGACGCCGACGCCTTTGTAGAGGTGTTTCTGCACGACGTTCACTTCGAGGATCCAAGCCAAGTCGCGCAGACGGGCCTTGCGGTCCTTGTCGATGTCCATGCGCTGCGCGGCGATCAGGTCGGCAACCTGGTGCACGCCTTTCTGCGAGAAGGCGAAGACCAGCGCGTCGCGGATCTCCCGCGCGCTGAGGGCGTGGCTGAGGTAGGTCAGTTTGGTGGCGCGCTCCTTGAGGAGATACAGTTCGAAATCGCGCTCCATGACGCGCTCGAGGTAGCCGCGGATCTCCTCGGGCTGGCCGAAGGTGGCCGACATGACGAGGATGGGCACGGCGGGATGGGTCTTGCGCAGGCCGTCGATGTAGGCGCGGCTGCGCTCGTTTTCGCTGAAGATGTAGTGGAACTCGTCGATGATCAGGCGGATGCGGTCGCAGCCCGCGTATTTGAGATCGTAGATCTCCTGCGTACAGCAGATCACGGGCGCGCCGTCGTTCTTTTTGAAGTCGCCGGTTTCCAGCCCCACATCGAAGCCCATCTTGAGCAGTTCCATGTAGCGCTCGTTGCTGAGGGCCTTGATGGGCGCGGTGAAGATGACGCGGTCGCAGCCGCTGCGATCGGTGAGCGGGCGGCCTTCGCCGTCGACGAGGCCGGCCCACAGGTAGGCCACCATGGTCTTTCCCGCTCCGGTCGGAGCCGACAGCACGGCGCTGAGGGGCGTTCCGCCGTCATCCGTCAGCTCGCCCCAGGCTTCCAGCTGCCACGGATAAAAAGGATAGCCCCCCTCTTTATTTTCCTCCATGCTTTTTCAACTCCTTCCGTGTGTATTACGCATAACGGCGCCTGAGCCATGCCGCGGCCCAGGCGCTTTCCGTCCGTTAATAGGATTTGGCGAAGACGGCCAGATGCGCGCCTTCTTTGCCGGTGTAGACGCATTTTCCGGTGCGGTCTTTTTCGGCGAGCGGGTAGCAGCGCACGGTGGCCTGCGTTTCTTCTTTGATCTTCTTTTCGTCTTCCTTGCCGCCGGCGAAGAAGCACTTGACCCAGCCGCCCTTTTCGAGCCGCGCTTTCAGCTCGTCGTAGCTGCTTGCCTCGTACGTGTTGGCGTCGCGGAAAGCGCAGGCTTTTTCGTAGAGACTCTTCTGAATGTCTTCGAGGATCGCCGGCACGCGCTCGGCCAGTTCGCTCCACTTCAGGTCTTCCTTGGCGCCGGTGTCGCGGCGCACGGCGCGCACGGCCCCGGCGGCGGCGTCCTTTTCGCCCAGTTCGAGGCGCAGCGGCACGCCCTTCTGCAAATGATAGAAAAAGCGGTCGGCGGGGCGCAGGTGGTTCTGCTCGTCCACGCGCACGGTCAGCGCCCCGAGCACGGAATCGAGCTCGTCGGCCAGCTCGTGAGCCTTGGCGTCGAGTTCGGCGAACGTGGAATCGTCCTTGGAGATCGGCAGGATCACGACCTTGACGGGCGCGACGCGGGGCGGCAGGATCAGGCCGTCGTTGTCGGAGTGGGTCATGATGATGGCGCCGATCATGCGTGTGGAAACGCCCCAGCTCGTGGTCCAGGCGTACTGCATGGCGCCGTTCTGGTCCTGGAACTGGATGTCGAAGGCCTTGGCGAAGTTCTGGCCGAGGAAATGGCTGGTGCCGGCCTGCAGCGCCTTGGTGTCGCTGACCATGGTCTCGCAGGTGTAAGTGTCGAGCGCGCCGGGGAAGCGTTCGCCCTCGGACTTGACGCCCTCGACGACGGGCAGGGCCATGTCTTCCTTCATGATTTTGGCGTAGACGTTGAGCATCTTCACGGTCTCTTCCTCGGCTTCGGCGGCCGTGGCATGGGCCGTGTGACCTTCCTGCCAGAGGAACTCGGAGGTGCGCAGGAACAGGCGGGGGCGTTTTTCCCAGCGCAGCACGTTGGCCCACTGGTTGATCAGCAGGGGCAGATCGCGCCACGACTGCACCCACTTGCTGTACATCGCGCCGATGACCGTTTCGGACGTGGGACGGATGACGAGCGGCTCTTCCAGCTCTTCGCCGCCGGCGTGGGTGACGACCGCGCACTCGGGAGCGAAGCCTTCGACGTGCTCGGCTTCCTTCCGCAGAAACGACGAAGGGATCAGCAGCGGAAAGTAGGCGTTGACGTGCCCCGTCTCCTTGAAAGCCCTGTCGAACTTGGCCTGAAGGTCTTCCCAGATCGCGTAGCCCGTGGGGCGGACGACCATGCAGCCGCGCACGGGCGCGTAGTCGGCCAGCTCGGCGACTTTGATGATGTCAAGGTACCACTGTGAATAATCCTGTTCTCTCGGGGTGATGTTGCGTGCCATGGCGCTCTTGTCCTCCTGCGTGAAATCGAAAGTCAAAACAAAATCCACCGCGGCGGAGCGAAGAAGCGGCGAAAAGCGAAAAAACATTTTTCAGCCGTTTATTTTTTCGCCGCTTCTCTGTTTCTCCGCAGTGGCCTTTGTTCTACCGCTTAAACTTAAAACAGATGGAACGCGTCCCAGTTGGGGACGCCGACGCTGACGCCGAAGCGCCATTCCTTGCGGTCGGTGTAGACGGCGTACAGTTTGCCGTCGATGAGACGGCGCGGCGCACAGAGCGCGACGCCGACTTCCCACGGCCGGGCGATCTCCGCACCGTCGCTGCCCCAAGCGTACCCCTGGCCGCCGAAGATCTCGGCGATGACGTTGCCGAAGATGGTCTGCGACAGCGGGTAGCGCAGCTTGGCGCGCCACCAGGCAAAGCGCTCGGCCTCGATGGGGTGCTCCGCCAGGCTGTACAGTTCTTCGCGGGCGCCAAGATAGGCGCTGAACAGGCGCTTATCGTCCATGTCGCCTTCCGCGAAGCCGCCCTGGAGCTCAGCCATGAGTTTCGAGCTGATACGGCGGCGCCCTGTGAGGCTGAGCCGCATCAGCATGGTCCCCGTCTCGGAAGGCCACATCGAGCGCGCGTTCAGCAGCCACCCGTTGACCGGATCGTCGGGATTGTCCATCAGGTTGAACGTCGCTTCGAGGAACGGCGCCACGTAGTTGGCGCTTTCGCCTCCTTCCACGCGACGCGCGGCCGTGGCCGACACGCCGGCGGAAAGGCGCAGACGTTCGTGCAACGTAAAGTGACGCTGCACGTCGAAGTTGTAGCGCTGCCATTCAAGCGGAGCGCCGGACGCGTCGATCCTGAAATGAGACGCCGACAGGCCCGCCTCCCAGAAGGAGCTGTGCGACACATCCATATCCCAGAAATAGTTGAAATCCGCGCCCCAGCGCTGGCCAAGGTAGAAGCTCGACTGCAGCGTGTCGCCGGGCGTGAACAAATCGTAACGACGGCTGCCGATCACCAGCCATCCCATGTCGCTGTAGGTACTGGCATAGCCGCCGAGCGAATAGCGGTGTGCGGGAAAACGCTGCACCTTGAGCAGCACGATGACGCCGCGCTCGGTATTCAGCAGATCGTAATCGACGCTGCGGACGTCCTCGCGCTTGGCGATGTTGGCGCTGGCAGCGACGATCTCCTTCATGGGCACGGGGCGCCCCAGCCAGACCTTGAGCAGCTCCCGTTCTATCTCCTTGCCCATTTTCTCGGGCACTCCCACGACATGCACGCCCATCACATGAGGCGGCTTGGGCAGCGCCAGTTCCTTTTCCTTCACGGGGCGCCGCGGCGCTTTCTTCAACAGCGCGCGGATCTGCGGCAACGCCTTGACGGCAGCGTCGCGCCCCTGCTGAATAATCTCGGCGGCAGGCGAAGTGCCGAGGATGGGGTACTCCTTCACGCCGGGACTGATCACCAAATCGGCCAACGTCGCCTCGCGGCGCACATTCTGCATGGTGAGAATGGTGATGGACTGGCTGACCACGTCGAACACGGTGCTCAGCTTTTCGCGCGGCTCCAGCTCGCTGGTGAGGTTGACGGCGATCACGGGATAGCCGGGGAACAGCTCTTTGGCCGTCTCCACCGGCATGTTGGAGACCATGCCGCCGTCGACGAGCAGGCGGCCGTTGATCTCCCACGGATCGAACACGCCGGGAATGGACATGGAAGCGCGCACAGCCGAAGCCAGAGAGCCGCGGCGCAGCACCACTTTCTCGCCGCTGACAAGATCGGTGGCAACAGCCGCAAACGGTATGGGCAGACGACGGAAATCGGTCACGGTCACGTGGGAAAGCAGCTGAGCGATGTACTCGAGCACGCTCGTGCCGGCAACGAATCCCAGCGGTCCCGCCACTTTGTTGTGAACGTCGGTGTAGATTTCCGGACGGATCATGCTGATGTCGCGCGTAGCTTTGTCGGAAAGGTTGAAATAATTACCGCCGCTCGCCGTGACCAGTTCGCCGAGATTGACGTCCATGACGATTCGTTCCAGCTCCGCCGGCGTTCTGCCGCTGGCATAGAGACTGCCGACGATGGCCCCCATGCTGGTGCCGACGATGCCGGCGACGCCAACGCCTTCCTTTTCCAGTTCCCGAAGCACGCCGATGTGAGCGTACCCCTTAATGCCGCCGCCGGACAGCGCCAGGACCACGTACGGTTTGTCTTCCGCGCCGGCCGGCGCCGCGCAGAATGCCAGCGCTGCCAGCAGCCACCGCCATATTTTCTTCATGCCTCAGCGCCTCCTCACGGAATCATGGTCCGCCGCTTTTTCTGTCCGAAAATTCAACTGCCGGATGGCGAGATCTGTTTTCACCCACCGGTCAAAAACAGGAGCGAAGATATTTGTTTATTTTAGACGAGCCAACGCCGCTTGGCAAGTTTTTACCTCGATTTTCACCGATCGCGCGCGTTCTGCACGTTCGGAAAAGTTTTTTATTTCCGTCTGTCATTTCGCGGTCAGAGCGGTAAAATAAGGTCGTTTTGGCCAACGTCCTTTTGCGTTCGGCACATTTTCCGAGGTGATCCGATGAACGAAAACAATTCAACGTTGCGGCGCTATCTGCCAATGACGCTCGTGCTGCTGATCTGGGGTTTTATGAACGTGCCGGCCACTTATGCGCTGCGTGAGATGCCGCCGCTGGAATTGCTGCTTTTGCGCACGGCTATCGCCGTCGTCATCCTTGCCCCGCTGGCGTACGGCCGTGAGCGGCGTTTGCTGCCAGACCGCGGCGATCTGGCGATTTCCGTGCTGATGGGCATTTCCGGGGTACTGCTCAACAATCTCTGCTTTTTCTATGCGATCAAGTTCACGTCGTTGACAAACATCGCCATCATCTTCGCCACGTCGCCGCTGATCACGACCATCCTGGCCGCCGTTTTCCTCGGCGAAAGGCTGACGCCGCGGCGCGTCTGCGGCATCGTTCTCGCGCTGAGCGGGGCGGTCTGTCTGCTCTGCAAGGGCGACCTGTCGCTGCTGGCCAATCTGTCGCTGAACAAAGGCGACCTGATGGAATTTTGCGCCTCGTTCTGTTGCTCGGTGATGACCGTGCTGGGCAAAAAGATCGCAAAATCCTCGCCGATCGTGGTGACACTGTGCAACATGGCCGCGTCCTGCGTGCTGACCGCAGCGCTCATCGCCGTCGTTGGGCAGCCGATGAACCTGGCGCTGTCGGGGCGCGCCCTGGCCGGTACGCTGTACATCGGCATTCTCGGTTCGAGCTGCGCGTACGTGCTTCAGCAAATATCAATCCAGCGCATCGGCGCGGGCGCGACGGGAGCGTTCCTCAACGGCTCGCCGGTCGTCAGCATTTTCGCCGCCATGGTCTTTATGGGAGAATCGCTCTCCATGATCCAGATCGTCTGCGCCGCCGTGATCTTCGCGGGGATCTTCCTCAACGCCGGGAGAGAAAGAAAATCAGGCAGCGCCGATTCGCAGATGAAAAGGGCAGACAGCGCCTCGTAAGTTTCGTCCCCTCAAACGCGCGCCCTGCGTTTTTCCCGTTCCTGCAAGACGTCGGCCGGAAACGGAGCGCCGCTCCGCAAGCTTCTGAAAGAGGCCGTTCACCATATTGGCCACGGCCTCCGGGAGAAAACGTCTCGCCTCTTGATTCTACTGCGTTGTTCAGGGCACAGGTTGCCATTCTGAAGAAATATAGTAAAATGTCGTCGTAGCATCCGAAAGAATGCCACAAATTTAAAAGAGGAGCTGTGACCCAAGATGAAAAAAATGATTCTTCTCATTCTTCTAATTGCCGCGTGTGTGCTGGGATATTGCTATTACAAGGGGACAGGCCCATTCGAGAAAGCGCCTGACGGAAACGTACAGATCAAGCAGGAAATGAAGGACAAGGCAACCGAGATCAAGGACAAGGTCGTCGAAAAAGCTGAAGAAGTCAAAGAGAAAGCTGCGGAACTCACCGACAAAGCGGTCGAGAAAGCCGAAGAAATCAAGGATAAAGTGATGGACTCCATGGCCGACAAGAAAGAGGAACCCGCTCCTGCCGCAAAGTAACGTTGACTTCAATCACAAACTTCAATTGAAAATGCCGTGCCTCCATGCGGCCATGCCGCATAAAAACGCGCGCCATGCGATTCCATGCAGTCTTTGCTGCGCCTTCGGCGCTATAAAAGCGGCAGAAAATCTTCGGCCTTTTTCACGGAGGCCGGTATAAACGCGCGAAAAGAAGAGCCTGTCTCTAAATCCCATAGAAGGGAGAAGAGACAGGCTCCTTTAATCGGCTCTTCGAGGCGTCTGCGCAAGCTTGCAGACATCGCGTTGCAGGAGACTTCTGAGCTGCCGATGAAGATGCGGGGTGACGATCTCTCGGAGAAACTGCATTTGCCAGAGCCCCCGCCAGCGTCTCGGGCTTCAACTCACGCGCCCGTGCGAGGGGCGTGACTTCGCGGCCTCATGGAAGCTAACCGCATAAAGAAATGGATTTCGTCGCCTCCGCAAAAGTTCCTTCGGGTATAATAAAAAATCCACCGCGGTTCGCTGACGGATTCAGCGAAAATCATCAAAACCGACAGAGAGGATGAACAGCGATGCATCCGCTCCTCCACTTCAAAACGATCACGCGGCACAAGCTGCTGGTGATGAAATTCTGTTTCCGCCTCGGACTGTACCGGCAAGGCCTGCTGCACGACCTGTCGAAGTACGCGCCCGTCGAATTTTTCGTGGGCGCCAGGTATTACCAAGGCACGTGCAGCCCCAACAACGCCGAGCGCCTCGACAAGGGATACAGCGCGGCGTGGCTGCACCACAAGGGACGCAACAAGCACCATTTCGAATACTGGATCGACTACGCCGTCGGCGACGACGCAAACGGCGAAGCTCAGCCGATGTGCGGCATGGAGATGCCCCGGAAGTACGTGGCGGAGATGTTCTGCGACCGCGTCGCCGCCAGCATGACCTATCTCGGCGAAAAATACACCGACGCCGCGCCGTGGGAGTATTACGAAAAGTTCAAGAGCCATTACCTCATCCACCCCAACACGGCGGCGCTGCTCGAAGAGGCGCTGCGCGTCCTGAAAGACGAGGGCGAGTCGCGCGCGTTCGACTGGGTGCATACGCATATTCTGCACGGGAGAAAGGCGCCCCGCCGCGGAAAAGGACGGACCGAATGAATTCAAACGGAGAACCGCCAGTCATGCGCCGCCAACAGCCATGTTCCACGTGGAACATTCCACGAAAATCAAAAAGATCTCCGTTTCCGAAGCGATCGTTCGGGAACGGAGATCTTTTTTGCGCGAATTATTCTGCGGCCAGCGTTTCGTTCATGCTGCCGGTACGGTAGCCTTGCAGATCGAGCGCGGCGTAGCTGAAGCCGATCTTTTTGAACTCGGCGGCGAGTCGCGCGCGGTTTTGCATGATCAGGGGGAACTGTTCGGGCAGCGCCTCGATGCGGGCCACGTCGCCGTGAACGCGCACGCGCATCTGCGAGAGTCCAAGGTCGAGGAGCAGCTGTTCGGCCCGCTCGACCATGTTCAGTCTTTCTTCGGTGATCGGTTCGCCGTAGACGAAGCGCGAGGCGAGGCAGGCGAAGGACGGTTTGTCCCACGTCGACAGCCCCAGCTCTTTGGAAAGCGCGCGGATCTCCGCTTTGTACAGCTCGGCTTCGCGCAGCGGGCTTGCGACGCCTAGTTCGGCGACGGCCTGCAGGCCGGGACGGTAATCGCCCAGGTCGTCCATGTTGCTGCCCTCGGCGACGCAATCGAAGCCGAGCGACGCGGCCAGCGCGGTCATTTTCTCGAACAGAGAGCGTTTGCACAGATAACAGCGGTTGCGCGGGTTTTCGCGAATGCCGGGAACGCTCAGTTCGTCGCAGACGCAGATCTCGTGGCGGATGCCCTCGCGCGCGCAGAATTCGCTGGCTTCGTCGCGCTCGCGCCGGGGGAAAAAGCAGGACTGCGCGGTAATGGCGAGGACGCGGTCGCCCAGCGCCTCGCGGGCGGCCTTCAAAAGAAACGTCGAATCGACGCCGCCGGAAAACGCCACGGCGACGCCGCCGAGTCCGCGCAGACAATCTTTGAGCCGTTCGTACTTTTCGTGAAGCTGATCCATGAAGCAGTTCCTTTCAGGCGTTTACTCGCTTTCGCCGAGGAAGGCGCGCACACAGTTGGCGGCTTCGAAATCCTTTTTGCCCATGCCGTAGCCGATGGACGAAACGGTCATCACGGGCATGGGACGAAAATCGGAGACAAAGTGTCTGAGCAGCGCCGCGCCGGTGGGCGTGCACAGTTCGCCGTTCTCGTGGCCGCCGTATATGGGCACGCCGCGCAGGATCAGAGCGGTCGCCGGCGCGGGCACGGGCATGACGCCATGGGCGCAGTGCACGTGCCCGCTGCCGACGTTGACAGCGGAAGCGAGCACGCGGCGCGGCGCCAGATCCTCCATCAGCGTGCAGACGGCGGCAATGTCGGCGACGGCGTCCAGGGCGCCTACTTCGTGGAAGTGGATCTCCGTCACCGGCACGCCGTGAACGGCGCTCTCGGCGGCGGCGATGATCTTGTACACTTCGAGGACCTGCGCGCGCACGCTCTCAGAAACGTTCAGACCGTTGACGACGGTCTCGATGTCGGCCATGCCGCGGTGGACGTGACGATGTCCGTGGTCGTGATCGTGACTGTGTTCGTGTCCGCCATGCTCGTGGCGGCAACCGCAGCCGCAATGCTCGTGATGATGTTCGTGCCCATCGGCGCCCTCTTCCTCGCCGTCGACCGTGACCGTCATCTGCGTGCCGGTGATGCCGCACTTGACGCCCTTCGACGCGGCAAAACGCACGCCGGGCACGCCGAGCGCGTTCAGCTTCGCGAGCGCCGCCTCCCGGTCGGGCGCCAGTTCCAGCAATGCGGCCGTCAGCATGTCGCCGGCCGCGCCCATCGCGCAGTCGAAATAAATCGTTTTCATTTTTTGACCTCCATATGATTGACCATGCTGGCAAAATAGCCCGCGCCGAAACCGTTGTCGATGTTCACGACCGTAACGCCGCTGGCGCAGGAATTGAGCATCGAGAGCAGGGCGGAAACGCCGCCGAATGACGCGCCGTAGCCCACGCTCGTCGGCACGGCGACGACGGGACAGTCGACCAGCCCGCCGATGACGCTGGCCAGCGCCCCCTCCATGCCGGCCACGGCGATAATGACGCTGGCGCTCATCAGATCGTCGAGATGCGACAGCGTGCGGTGCAGTCCGGCCACGCCCACGTCGTACAGGCGCAGCACGTCGTTGCCCAGCATCTGCGCCGTCAGCGCCGCCTCCTCGGCGACGGGGACGTCGCTCGTGCCGCCGGTGGCGACGACGACGCGGCCGATGCCGTCGGGCTTCGGAAAGCCGCCAACGAGCCCGAGCCGTGCCTCGGCATGATATTCGATCGGGAAGGCGGCGTTCACCTCTCGCGCCGCTTCCGGCGACAGGCGCGTGATGATCGCGTTGTTCTGCCCGTGACGGGCCATGACGCCGAGAATGGCGACGATCTGCCGCGGCGTTTTGCCCGCGCCGTAGATCACTTCCGCCGCGCCCTGCCGCACCGGACGGTGCAGGTCCACCTTGGCGAAACCGATGTCCTCGAACGGCGCTTCTTTCAGGGCCAGCAGCGCCTGCTCCACCGGCACCGCACCGTCGCGCACGCCTTCGAGCAGTTTTTTGATTGAAGTTTTCATCCCGTCACTCCTCGATTCACCGCCGCTTCACCGCAAATACGGCGCAGAGTCAGTATATTGTACCCCATGAAGTTCATTTCAGGTCAAAAAAGCTCCCCGCGCCGAAATGCTCCGACCACGGGAAGCCCGAAAATTTCGCTTTTTCAAATACCGCCGGCGCCAGAACCGTCCTTTTTGGTCAGCTCAGCCAGCTTGCGCCCGTCAAGATAGGCGAGGATCATCGAGTCAAGTTCCTGCCACATCGGCAGCGTGCGGCATTCTTCGCGGCGGCCGCACTTTTCGCCGTGCTCCGCCAGACAGCTCACCGTCGCCAGCGCAGGCTCGGTCAGACGCAGGATGTGCCCCACCGTCAACTCCTCCGGCGCAATGGCCAGTTTGTAGCCGCCGCCTTTGCCGCGCATGCCGGTAAGGATCTTGCCGCGCACCAGCGACTTGAGAATGGCCTCCAGATATTTTTCGGAAATCTGCTGGCGCTCGGCGATCGCCCGCAGCGGCACATAATCCCCAGTCTGATGCTCGGCCAGATCGATCAGCACGCGCAGAGCGTAGCGTCCCTTCGTCGAAACAAGCATATGATATTTCTCCCTCGTCCACGATAAAACCCCGTTCAATGTCAGCGCTATTATACATCAACTCATGAATCCGCACTCGACCGTCCGCGACGGACGGTAAAAAAGCACTTGCTTTTTTCGGATTTCGTGCTTAAATAATCCCAACAACTTCACAACGTCAAACCGAAGAAGCGGAGATAAAACCGCAGCGCGCGCTCACAGAGAGCCGGGGCAGCTGAGATCCCGGCAGAAATGCGGCTCGGACAAATGGACCGCCGAGGGCGGACCCCAACGGCGAGAGATCGCCCAGTAGGGCCCGACGGGAGCTCCCGTAACAGAGCGGGGATGTGTTGGCATCCCGCGAGCGGCCTTTTTCGCGAAAGGCAATCAAGGTGGCACCGCAGGCCTTTTTTCGAGACCTGTCCTTGAACGTATCCGTTCAGGGGCAGGCCTCGTTTTTTGAAAGGAGGAAAGGCGCTGCCCCGGCATTACGCGTCGGCCGTTGTGAATTTTGCCGTTCCCGAAAAAATCATTTTCGAAAGAGAGGTTTTTGTCATGATCATGAAAAAGCTCTTCACGGCCTGCATCCTGATGGCCTTGTGCGCCTCCGCGGCTCTGGCCGCTCCGAAGTTCAGCGTCGGCATCGTCCAGCTGGTCGAACATCCTTCGCTCGACGAAGTGCGTCTCGCCATCCTCGACGAACTGAACGCGGCCGGCTACGGCCCCGACGTGGTCGAAATCGACTATCAAAATGGACAGAACTCGCCGGCGCTGATCAGCACCATCTGCCAGAAGTTCGTCGCCCGCGAAGTGAACGTCATCGTGCCCATCGCCACACCCGCCGCACAGGGCGCCGCTGCGGCCACGGAAACGATCCCCGTGATCTTCGCCGCCGTCTCCGACCCTGTCGCCGCCGGTCTGGTAAAGGATCCCGCTCATCCCGACGGCAACGTCACCGGCGTCAGCGACGCCATTCACCCCAGCAACGTGCTTGACCTCGCCGAAGAGCTCACGCCCGGCCTGAAGAACTACGGCGTCATCTACAACACCGCCGAGGCCAACTCCACCAACACGGCGCGCAAGGCCGAGGCCGAGATGGCGAAGCGCGGCATCGCCTTCCGCGAAGCGATCGTCTCCACCGCCGCCGAGGTCGTCCCCGCCGTCAACTCGCTGATGGGCAAGGTCGACGCCATTTACGTGCCCGACGACAACACCACCGCTCTGGCCATGCCGCTGCTGTCGCAGGTAGCCATAGAGCACAAGGTCCCCGTCTACGCCGCGGTAGACTCGCTCGTGCGCGACGGCGGTCTGGCCACGAGCGGGATCAATTACACGAACCTGGGACGCCAGGCGGGGCAGATGATCATCCGCGTGCTGAACGGCGCGAAGATCGCCGACACGCCCGTGGAAGTGCTGCACGAAGTCTCCGTCGTGGTCAACAAGGAAACGGCCGCCGCGATCGGCGTCGACGTGTCCAAGTACGCCCAATAGCCTGACGGGGCTTTTGTCTTCATGAGTCTTCTTCTCGTTCGCGGCGCCGTCGAGCAGGGGCTGATCTACGGCCTTGTGGCGCTGGGACTGTACCTTTCCTTCCGCACGCTGAACATCGCCGACATGACTGTCGACGGCAGCTACACGTTGGGGGCGGCCGTCTCGGCGGCGCTGACGGCGGCGGGACACCCGTTTTGGGCGCTGTTCTGCGCCGTGCTGGCCGGCGCGGGAGCCGGACTGGTCTCGGCTTTTTTGCAGACGAAGCTGAAGATCCAGTCGATCCTCGCCGGCATCGTCACGATGACGGCGCTTTACTCGGTCAACCTGCGCGTCATGGGCGGCCGCGCCAATCTGACGCTGCTGCGTCTGGACACCGTATTTTCTCTGCTGAAATCCGTCCTGCCGCGCGCCGTTCAGCCTTGGGCGCGCCTGCTGATCGCCGCGGGCGCAGCCGTAATCGTGGGACTTCTGCTCGTGTTCTTTCTGCGCACGCGGCTGGGACTTTCGATCCGCGCCACCGGCGACAATCCGCGCATGGTCAGCGCCTCGTCCATCAATCCGCAGTACACGATCACCGTCGGCCTGTGCCTGGGCAACGCCATGCCGGCCCTGTCCGGCGCGCTGATCGCCCAATACCAGCAGTTCTGCGACATCACCATGGGCACGGGCATGGTCGTCATCGGCCTCGCTTCGCTGATCATCGGCGAGGTGCTCACCGGCGCCATGCGCTGGCCGTCGGTGCGCCGCGGCGTTTTTGCGGCGCTGCTGGGCGGCGCCGTGTACTGGCTCATCATCGCCGGCGCCATTTCCTCGTCGGTGTCGGCCAACGACCTCAAGCTGCTCTCGGCGCTGATCGTGGCGGCGGCCATCTCCTGGCCGGTGCTGGTGTCGCGCGTGAAGTTCGCGCTGCGGAAGAAGGCGAACCGCCGATGCTGACGCTCGACAGGATCAGCAAGACCTTCGACCCCGGCACGGCCGGCGAGAAGAAGGTGCTGGAGGACTTCTCGCTGCATCTCGACCGCGGCGAGTTCGTGACCGTCATCGGCTCCAACGGCGCCGGCAAATCGACGATCATCAACGCCGTCAGCGGCGCTTTTTACGTGGACAGCGGCCGCATCATGCTCGACGGGCAGGATGTCACGTTCATGAAGGATTACCGGCGCGCCCATTTCATCGGCCGTCTGTTTCAGGATCCGATGCAGGGCACGGCGCCGTCGATGTCGGTGGAGGAAAACCTTTCGCTGGCCTTCATCCGCAACGACGAGCACGTCTCGCCGTTCGGCCTGTCGGCGCGCGAGAAAAAATATCTGCGCGACCGCGTCGCCACGCTCGGTCTGGGGCTGGAAAATCGCATGAACGCGCGCGTCGGCACGCTCTCGGGCGGCCAACGCCAGGCATTGACGCTGCTGATGGCGACGCTGGTGACGCCGAAGCTGCTGATGCTCGACGAACACACGGCGGCGCTCGACCCGGCCACGGCGGAGAAGGTGCTGGCGCTGACGAAGAGCATCGTCGCCGAAAACAAGCTGACCTGCATGATGATCACGCACAATATCAGTTCGGCACTGGCGCTCGGCTCGCGCACGATCATGATGGACAACGGCCGCATTCTCTTCGATCTGCGCGGCGAGGAGCGCGCCCGCATGACCGTGCCCGCGCTTCTGGACCGCTTCAAAGAAGCGGTGCAGAAGAATCTGGACAACGACCGCATGCTGCTCAGCTGAAATCAAACGCAAAGAAATCCGCCGGACGCCTCCAAAAAAACGGAGCGCCCGGCGGATTTCTTTTGCCGCCTTATGAACCGGCAAAAAAGCGGCTATTTCTTTTTGACGTCGACAAATTCTACCTTGAGCGCCATGCCCAGCCCCTTGGCAAGATTGTTGAGCGTCCGTAGCGACGGATTGCCGCGTCCGTTCTCGAGACGGCTGATGTCGGGCTGCGTGATGCCCGTCATCTCGGCAAGCTGCTTCTGCGTGACGTTCTTCTTGCGGCGGGCCTCGATCAGAGTCTTGATGACCTGATACTCGGGATCGTAAGCGTCCCACTTCGCTTTGTACTCGGGATCGCGAAGCTTCTTCTCCAGTTTCTTTTTGAAATCGTTCATCGCGGAATCTCTCCCCCTGTCGAAAATGGCAAAAAATTATTTACACAGAAACATTTTACACTGCATTACACGAACACTCCCCGGCTCCCCCGTACTTCAAGACTAGGAATTCCCCCACGCCGCCTCGACTCCGAGCGTATCGCACGATTCCTACCTTGACAGCAAAATAATTTGAGCACGCACTTATTTTCTTGGTTATTATATGGAATCGTTCTTATAGTGTCAATAGGCTTTACAATTTTCGGATCCCAATGCATCAGCCCTCACTTCAGAAAGGACTGAACTCCCAAGATAAACAGCATGATGACCGCCAAGACTTTCAGCCCAAAGCGACAGATCTCTTTCAGCATGACTGGATTTTCCAAAGCTTCTTTTTCCTTCAGGAAGTCGCGCACGACCGATTCTCCTCCGTCAGCGGCAGTCATCCTGCCGCTTCGCACTGCGCGCGCAGCGCAGCGAGAAACCGCTCCGCCGCGCGCGAATGGATCTGGTATTTTTTCCACACGACCTGCATCCCCGACTCCACTTTCGGCGAGAGCGGCCGGAAGATGAGTCCGCTGTCGCCGCCGGTATTGACGAGACAGTCAAAGGTCAGCGCCAGTCCCACCCCTTCTTTGACCATCAGCGAAGCGTTGAAGACCAAGTTGTAGGTCGCGGCCACATGAAGCTGACCGATTCCTTTTTTCAGCCAGCGCGAGATGTCAGACTCGATCATGCCCTGAC
Source organism: Pyramidobacter sp. CG50-2 (assembly GCF_003612005.1). Classification (NCBI taxonomy): domain Bacteria; kingdom Thermotogati; phylum Synergistota; class Synergistia; order Synergistales; family Dethiosulfovibrionaceae; genus Pyramidobacter; species Pyramidobacter sp. CG50-2. The sequence goes on along the minus strand of NZ_RAWT01000003.1, from coordinate 42,905 downwards.
GCGAGAGGATCAACGGCTCGTCCCAAAGCTCCTCGGCGCGGATGGATTTCTTCTTCGCCAACGGATGGCCGGCGGGCATCAGCACCCCCCAGATGTCCTTCGCCGGCAGCAGCAGCGAATCATATTTTCTCGTATCGATGGCACCAAGCAAAATGCCGAAATCCAACAGGCCGCGATCCAACCGCTCGGCGACGTCGATGGAGTTGCCGCTGTACAGATGGCAGCAGACGCGCGCGCCTTCCCGGCGCAGCTGACACGCTGCCCGCCCAGCCATGCGCATGGCGTCGGTCTCGCCGGCGCCGATGAACACGTCGCCGCTTATGGCCTCGCCGTCCTGCCGCAGTTCGGCCAGCGTTTTCTCTCCCAGTTCGATCATCTCGCCGGCGCGTTTGCGCAGCAGCATTCCCTCCTCGGTCAGGCTGACGCGGCGCGAACCGCGCACGAAGAGCTTCTTGCCCAGCTCCTTCTCCAGATCCATGAGCTGACGTGACAGCGTCGGCTGCGTCAGATGCAGATAATCCGCCGCCCGGGTGATGCTCTCCTCGCGCGCCACGGCCAGAAAATAGCGCAAAACCCGCAGTTCCATAAATCCACGTCCTTCCTTGCTGCATGCTTATCAGGCATTGCCAAGAATTTAACATGAGCATTGGATATTGTAAAGCGAAAAACCTATAATGGCCTCATCGAGCAAAAAAGGGGTGATCGCGCTGTACAACAATCTATCGCAAGAGCGGACGCTCGTCCGCCATTTGGGAAGACGCTGCTGGATCGCGCCGCCCCGCTGTTTTCTTCCGAATTACAGATTCCGCTACGTCTACCCGCCGGCGACGTCGGCCAACACCGAACCGCACGCCATGGACGGTGCCGAAAAAGCCGGCGAGATCGAAGGCAGTCTCGTTTTGAACGAAGTCTGCTTGATGGGGAAAGGCGCATAGCCAGTGCGCGCGCTGATCATCGCCGCGCTGCTGCTGATGAGCGCCGCTTGCCCCGCCGCAGCCGCTGAAAAACTCACGATCACGGTGACGGTTGCCGGCAAGAGCTTCACCATCGTCCTTGACGACAGCGTCACCACTCGGGCGCTGACTGCCCGGCTGCCGCTGGAACTGCGCATGAGCGACCTGAACGGCAACGAAAAATACGCCGCTCTTGGCGCTCCGTTGCCGACTCGGAGTGAGCGTCCCGGTCAAATCCGCGCCGGTGACTTCATGCTCTTCGGCGATGACTGTCTGGTGCTGTTTTACGAGACGTTCCCCAGCGCTTACAGCTACACGCACCTCGGGCGCGCCGACGATCCCGAAGGGCTGTCGCAGGCCCTCGGAGACGGCGACGTCACGGTCCTCTTCGAACGGAAACGTTAAATTGATGCCTGTCTCATAATTTTCAAGGAGGGGTTCTTTCATGAGCAAAAAACTGGTTGCCTATTTTTCCGCCAGCGGCGTCACGCGCGCCGCGGCTGAAAAACTTTCGGAAGCCGCCGAAGCCGATCTTTACGAGATCCGTCCGGCCGTTCCCTACACCGCCGCCGATCTCGACTGGACGAACGGAAAATCGCGCAGTTCCGTGGAGATGCAGGACAAGGCTTGCCGCGTCCCCATGGCCGACGCAGACGTAAAGGTCGCCGCTTACGATGTGATCTTCCTCGGCTTCCCGATCTGGTGGTACACCGCCCCCTCGATCATCCGCACGTTCCTCGAAGCCGGCGACTTCGCCGGCAAGACGATCGTGCTGTTCGCCACCTCCGGCGGCAGCGGCTTCGGCAACACCGCCAAAGACCTGCAAGGCAGCGCTCACGGCGCCGATATCCGCGAAGGCAAGCTGCTCAACGGCCGCCCCAGCGCCGCCAGCCTGAAAAAGTGGCTCGACGCGCTGGGCGTGTAAACAAAGCACGCCAAGAAACAGCCCGGGACTCGGTCGTGACGACCGAGTCCCGGGCTGTTGTTATCAAGACAAGCGATGCCGCGTGTTCCTGCCGCGCCCTTCCCTGCGGAGCGCTCCGTCTTCGCACATGGCGCGCAGCGTCGTGACCGCGGGTAACCGTGGAAATTCCCAAAACGCTCTGAAATTCCCACTGCGTCGCCGTGGTCGCTGCTTCAAAAAACGATGACGATCGACTGACACCAGATCCTTTCGCTGCGACGGGGGCGGCGGCCTGACCGAGCGAAGCGCGGAGTGAGCCAGCGTAACATTCGCGGCTCTTCATCGGCCCCGTGCCGTAGGTTTCGATCAGATGCGGGCGATAAAAGACGTTTGCCAGACGAAGATTTCTCATGAAAGTGCAAATGGTATAATGGATTTACAACTATAATAGGGAAGCGGGAAGGGAAAACGGCACATGAAAATCGTAAAAATCAATGATAGCGATAAAACAAAGTATATGGAACTTCTGCTGATTGCGGATGAACAGATCCATATGATAGAAAAATATTTGCAGCGCGGCGACATGTTCGCTTTATGCGACGACGACGTCAGGGCGATCTGTGTCGTTACGCAAGAGCACGCAGGGAGATACGAGCTTAAAAATATCGTTACCGTTCCTGAATACCAACGGAAAGGATATGGTCAAAAGCTCATTGCCTTTATCGTTGATCACTACAAGGAGCCTGGCGGCGAGTTATACGCAGGGACAGGCGACACTCCCGCGATACTTCGTTTCTACGAAAGATGCGGATTTGTAAGATCACACATCGTCAAAAATTTCTTTGTAGAGAATTATGACCATCCCATATATGAAGATGGTCGACAGCTGATCGATATGATTTACTTGAAAAGGGATCTATAAAGAGCCGTCGTTGCGGCGGCCGGTTTAGGCGCCTGAACGAAATACGGCAGCCTCACGGCGGTTTTGAAATAACGATCAAAGCCGCCGTTTTTCTTTTTGAAGATCGTCCCCCAAGCCCTTCTCCGCCGGCTCGAAGCCCGGCAAGAAGGTCAGCGTGGTGACGCGGTCGAGCAGTCCGCCGGGCGCAACCATGCCGCGGCGCTCGACGCCGGGGCGGAGCGTGGTGACGACAACGCGGCCGACCACGATGCGCCCGCTCAGATCGGGATCGTCCTCCGACGCCAGCCGCACGCCCCACAGGTTGTGCAGGATCGCCGGCTCGCCCTGGGGCGACAGCCCGACGAACAGGGCCACATGCCCTTTCATGCCGACCAGCGTGCGGAAGGGGACGCCGCGCGCGCGGATGATCTTCAGTTTTTCCTCGTTGCTCTTTCCGGTCAAATCGACGAAAACGCCGCACTTCGCCTGCAAGGAACTGTGGTGCGGCAGGCCGATGCCGAAAGGCAGGAACAGATCGTGCATGGTGGCCGAGCAATCGCGGTCTTCGAACAGGCCGCCCCAGCCGTAATTCACGCCCATGAAGCGGTCGGCCAGAGCGCCGACGCCGGCGGCGTCCATCGGCAGCGGCCAACGCTGCGCCGCTCCGGCGGCGGCACAGGCATGAGCGATCCTTGCCGTGCCGCTTGCGGTGCGCACGGGCACGTTCAGCACCAGCATGCCGTCGCGCTCCGCCGCCGCGGGGAAAATCGCGCCCGCGTGAACGACGGCCAAAGTGCGCCCCTTGGCGTCGCGCAACGGCGTGTCGTCGGCCACGATCACGCCGTAACGGCCGGTGTCGTACTTCTCCATGAACGAACGCCCCGCCAGCGCCACGTCGGCGGCTCTGATCCAGCCGGAAAACAGCCCGGACTCGCACAGATACCAGGCGCCGCTGCGGTCGGCGTGTTTCACGCGCAGCGGCGTGCCGGCCCAAACGGCGCCGCACTGCATGTAATCGAACGGGAAGCCTTCGCCGGCGGCGGCGGGATCGGCGAGAGCGGGACGTCCCGTGGGCAGCGCCCGGGCGCTGGTGTTGACGACGGCGACGGCGGCGCGGTCCATGGAGGGGAAACGATCCATGGCGGCCTGCCCGCGCAGGGCTATCTTTTTCTCCTCCGTCAGCGGCCGCAGATTTTCGCCCCAGCGCGGCGCGTCGAGCACGTCGAAGCCCCATCCGGAAACGAGAGGATCGTCCACGGCGCCGCCGCGCCACGGCGCAAAAAATTTCGCCATGGCCGCCGCGGCCAGTTCGTGCTGTTTTTTTCCGTCAAGCCAGCGCACGTTCAGCGCGCCGCGCAGATACGACGACGGCACCTGAGAAAGTTCGTCCAGATCGGCGATGCGTTCGCCCGTCAGGTTCAGCGCCGGGCGCGCCGCCGCCGGCGCAGCCAGCAAAGCCAGCAGCAGCGAAACGCCGCCAAGCATATCAAATCTCATCATGATCGAAAACTCCTTTAAAAGACGGATCGCGCGGACGAGCATGAAGTCCGCGCGATCTATTTTATACTGATTTTCGATAGAAAGCATTACCACATTTTGCTGAGCGTGGTCTTTTAACAAAGAAACAGAATTACTCCAACTCCTCGCAGGAAACGACCTCTTTCGCGCTCGTGAACTCATACCAGCGCAGACCGCGCCCGTCGCAGAGCATTTCGCCCGACTGGTTGTCGTACGGATCGCAGCGCCAGCCTTCCCACGGCACGGGAAAATCCGCCTGAAAGGCCGTGTTGGCCGCCATGCGCCACGGGTCGAGATGGCCGAAATAAAACTGCCGCCGCGCCTCGTTTCCGTCGCGCGCCGCGCCGCCGCCGAAGGACGGATCGGCGTACAGCCAGCCGAACGGAGGCGCGTAGAACATCATCCAGTCGTGTCCGCTGCAGAAGTTCGGCCGCGTCACCCAGCCGCTTTCCCAGCGCGCCGGTATGCCCGACACCCGGCACAGGGCGATCAGCAGCAGCGCCTGCACGCCGCAGTCGCCCGTCAGGTTGCGGGCACAGCTGGCGGCGATGTCCTCGAGGCAGAAATAATCGGGCATGAAGCGATACTTCACGTTCAGCGTGATGAAATCGTAAAAACGCCGCGCTTTTTCCAGCGCCGTTTCGGCGCCGCCGGCGATCTCGCGCGCCAGACTCTTCATGAAAGGCGTAAAGAGCACGTGCGGCGGCAGTTCGGCCGTGTCGTCCAGCTGCGGAGCCTCGCCGCGGGGCTGCTGCGGCGGCCGGGACAGATCGACAAAGTTTTGACGGCGCGTGAACGAGAACTCCACGGAAAAATCGTGATTCCACTCCATCGTCTCGTTCCAGACGACGACGCGCTGCGGCGCGTCCTCCGGCGCGAGCAGCGACGGCTGCGGCGAGACCAAGTCGATCGCAACGCCGCTCTGGGAAGGACAGGCGCAGGGCAATGGCAGCGCCGCGCTCACCTTCATGCCGGGGCGGAACAGCTCGTCTTTGACGCGCAGCGAAGCGCGGCAGCGAAAGCGCACCGCCATGCTCCCCTTCTCGCGCATCAGGCGCGCGGCGCGGTCGAGCCGCGACTCGCCGTTTTCGTCCGGCGGCTCGGTTCCGGCGGGGACGACGCCCGCCCGCGCGGCAAAACGCGCGTCCACCTTGCAGAGCGTCTCGAAAAAACGCCCGAAATAGCGCGGTTCGCCGTTCACGTAGATCCATTCGACGCGCCCGTCGCGGACCATCTCATCGAACTCGTCAGCGCCGAAATCGGCGATATGCGCCCGCACCAACTCCAGCGCCTCGTCGCGGCGGTAAGGGAAGTTCCCCGGCAGGCGGCGGATCATCTCCGCCTGCGCCGTCAGGGCGTACCGCATCTCCGCCGGCATATTCCCGCAAGCCAGACGCCGCTCGATCGCCGCCAGAGCGCCTTCGAAATCCCCGTGTTCCTTCATGCGCCGAACATCCTCCGGCAGGCCGGCGTGAAGCGCGTGAAAATTTCCGTTCAGTTCCATTCAGATCCTCCGTTCCGTCAAAAACAGCCCCGCCGCGGGGACGGGGCTGCGCCGTTTTTCGTTGTTATCACGCGAACATTTTCATCAGATACGCGGCCGCAAAGCCGAGAATGTTGCCCGCCGCGGCGCCGATCACGCCCATGACCACGCCGATAGCGGTATAGCCGGGATTGTAGGCTGCCGCCACGATCGGGGCCGAGGCCGCGCCGCCGATGTTGGCCAGCGACGCCGTGGAGACCATGCACAGGTCGAAGTGGAACAGCTTCGAGAAGATCACCATGGCGACGATGTGGACGATGAACACGAACAGCCCGGCCATCAGCCACATCGGCGCGTCGAGCAGTTCGTTCAGTCCGGCGCGGGAAGCCAACAGCGAGATGACGGCGTAAAGGTACATCGTCGACAGCGCGTCGGCGCCGGCGATGCGCCCGATCGGCGACAGCGCCGCGAGCAGGCCGAGCGCCGTGACGATCAGCATCGTGCAGGTGGAGCCGTTGAACACATCCTTGAGCATGCCGGGCATCAGGCCGGCCACGTACTTGCCCGCCACCTGCGACAGCGCCGAAACCATCAGCGACAGGCCGAGCAGGATGGTGAGCGTGGCGCCGCTCATCTTCGCCGTGCCTTCCTCGGCGGCCTTCTGAGCGTCTTCCGCCTCTTCGAACGTCACCGTGCGCGCGTTGCAGAAACGGTTCCACGCCTTCTCGAGCGGCACCGCCATCAGCAGCAGCGCGATCCAGACCGAGTAATAGATCGTGTCGACGATCAGCGCGCAGGCGTAATCGCCCTCCGGCACCTCCAGCGCGCCCTGCAGCGCCGCCATGTTGGCCGAGCCGCCGATCCACGAGGCGCACAGAGCGCCCATGGCGCGCCAGGATTCGGCGCCGATCCTGCTCTTGAACATCACGTACGCCGCCACAAAGCCGGCCATGATCGTAAAGGCGCAGCAGAAGAAGATCGCCAGCATGCGCGGCCCGATCTTGACCATCTTGCGGATGTCGCAGCGCAGCAGCATCACGAAGATCATGCCGTACAGCAGATTGTTCTTCACCGCCGAATAGGCCGGCGCCGTGGCCTTCATGTCCCACAGGCCGACCGTGCAGAAGAGCATGTTGAACAGATAGACCATGACGATCGGCGGCACGAAATCGAAGATTTTCCAGTTGGTCGCTTTCTGGCACCACACGAGCAGTCCGGCGAAGAACACGAGGAACGCCACATAGGTAAATCCGCTGGTAATCAACATTTTTCTTCCCCCTTATTAAATAAAAATCTCATGTCATAGACGACGGCAAAACAAAGACGCCCGCTTCCGCCGCCGCAGTTTTATGACGTCTTGTGAATTATCAGAAAAACGCTGGAATCGTCCACTTCCGTCACCTGATAGGGGAAGCCGGAAGCCGCTCCGATCCTCTCAAAATCATCGGGCGTGTGAGTCACCGCTTTGAACCCGTCCGCGCAAACGATAACGCCGTCTTTCGTCCTTTCGGGATCGATCGCTCCCAGCAGTCCTTTGGAAGCCTGCTCCTCAAACCATTTCAGGCGGAAATCCCAGAACTTCGCGCTGTAGCTGCTGAAATAGGCCGCGCCTCCGGGAGCCAGCAAACCGATGATATCCTTAATGACCCTATCGTCGGCTCTCATCGCGGAAAGGCCGTTCTGCAAACAGAGCACGACGTCGAACTGACGGTCGAAACTCATGTCGTGTACGTCCATCACCACCATGTCCGCATTGGGGAAATCCTTCACGTACCGTTTTCCCAATTTGACGTTCTCTTCCGAGATATCCATACCGACGATAGAGGCGCAGCAAGGAGCAAGCTCTTTTACAATTCGCCCATACCCGGCGCCGAGCTCCAGAACGCGCTCGCGCCCGGACAGCCGCGTTCTGACAAACTCGATCTCCGCTTCAAGATATTGCTTTATCCGCGGGAGAGAGGTCTCATATACCTGATACAATTTCTGAGAATTGAGGTTCTCGGCATAGTAATTCTTTTTCATCGGTCCTCCCTTTCCAGATCCTCCCCATGCGGTCATCCGTTCCACTTCACGCCGGGGACGCGCGAGGCGGCTCCGCGCCGCGGGGTTTTGTCCGCTTGCCATGGCTTCAATGATTATATCTTTTCAAAGGCAAGAGCGCAATAAACAAAAACGCGACGCCCGGCGCGGAAGCCTCCGTTACCAAGAGGTGACCCGGACACTGTATTGTGCCTTCTTCCGCTCGGAAACGTCCCGCGGTTAAAATAGCGCCGTCGGGAGCGAACGGCCGTGTCTTTTTCGGCGGCACGGCGGCAATTCATCAGATAAAGTCAATCCCCTGACACTTTTTCGAGCGCCGTTTTCGGACAAAAGAACGCGGCGGCGCTACAATGGACATATGATTCGTACAAATGGAAAGGAAGGTGCCGTCATGAACCAGTCGGAACGCTGCCTGTGGCTCATCGAAAAGCTGCTCGCCGAAAAACCGTCGCAATATGCCGACGTAAAAATCCCCGCCGCGCCCGAGGAACGGAAACGAATGCTGCGCGCGCTGATGAACGTGCGTCAGCCGGCCCCCGTTGCCGAGGAATTTCTGCGGATCCAAGACGAATATCTGCAGGAGGAGACGCGGCTGAAAGGCGTGGTCACGATCGCGTCGCTCTCCCCCGCCGAGCCGGGGATCTTCCTGTGGCAGGGCGACATCACGCGGCTGGCCGCCGACGCCATCGTCAACGCCGCCAACGGCTCGCTGCTGGGCTGTTTCGTCCCTTGTCACGGCTGCATCGACAACGCCATCCATTCGGCGGCGGGCGTACAGCTGCGGAACGAATGCGCGGCGCTTATGGAGCGGCGGGGCGGCAATGAGCCGCCGGGACGCGCGCAGATCACCGGCGCGTACAATCTGCCCTGCCGCTTCGTGCTCCACACCGTCGGCCCGATCGTCGGCGGCGCGGTCACGGACGAGGATCGCCGGCTGCTGGCGTCGTGCTACCGTTCCTGCCTGGAGCTGGCGGCGGAAAGGAACCTGCGCTCGGTCGCGTTCTGCTGCGTCTCCACCGGCGAGTTCCGCTTCCCCAACGAGGAAGCGGCGGCTATCGCCGTCGCCGCGGTCAAAGGTTTTCTTGCCGAGCACAAAGGGATGGAGGTCGTCTTCGATGTCTTCAAAGAACTGGATCGAAAAATATATTCCCGTCTCCTCGGCGCCCGCTGAAGTCCCCCGCGAGGGAATCCCAAAGCTGCGCGCGGCGCTGCGCGACTGCCCGACGGTGGTGATCGGCGCGGGCGCGGGGCTTTCCGCGGCGGCGGGCTTCGACTACGAGGGCGAGCGGTTCCGCAAATACTTCGGCGACTTTGCGGCGCGCTGCGGCTTTTCCGACATGTACTCGGGCGGTTTTTACCGTTACGAGACGCTCGAAGAGCAGTGGGCGTTCTGGAGCCGCTTCATCTACGTCAACCGCTATATGGACGCGCCCAAGCCGACGTATCGCCGCCTGCGCGCGCTGCTGCGCGACAAGGATTATTTCGTCGTCACCACCAACGTCGATCACTGCTTCCAGAAAGCGCGCTTCGACAAGGAACGGCTGTTTTACACGCAGGGCGATTACGGCCTCTGGCAGTGCTCCACGCCGTGCCACCGGCTCACCTACGACAACCGGGAGACGGTGCGGCAAATGGTGCTGGCGCAGGGTTTCGCCATCGACGCCGGCGGCCGGCTCGAACCGCCTTCGCATGAGAAGCCGAGAATGCGCGTGCCTTCGAAGCTGATCCCGCTCTGCCCGAAATGCGGCAAGCCGATGGCCATGAACCTGCGCTCCGACGACGCGTTCGTCGAAGACGAAGGCTGGCGCGCGGCGGCGCGGCGCTACGAGGAATTCCTGAAAAAACACGAAACGGGAAAAGTGCTTTACCTCGAGCTCGGCGTCGGCTCCAACACGCCGGGCATCATCAAGTACCCGTTCCAGATCCGCACGCTCCGGAACCCCGACGCCGTGTACGCGCTCGTCAACGAGCGGCCGCAGAGCGTCCCCGAGGAGATCCGCGCCCGCTCCATCGCCGTGACCGCCGACATCGGCGCCGCGCTCGAAGCGCTCCGTGGAGCTTGAACGGCAGGGTAAAAAACATCACGGAAGACACGAAGAAAAGCATATGATCGGCGATGTTCCACGTGGAACATTCCATACGCAAAAAGCCTGGCGATCAAGCGACCGTCAGGCTTTTTGCGCGCCTTCGCCTTGTTTTCCCCGCGTTCCGCGGCGGATCCTGTCCCGTGGTCCGGGCCCCTTCAAAAAATGCCGCCCGAGCGCGCTCAACTTGCATATTTCTGGTAGAATGTAAAAAATAAGCAAAGTCCTTTCGCCCGGGGCCGCGCAGCAGAATTTTCGCGGGCCCGGGACCGGTCGGTTTTCGTCGCGACGGCGTCCCGTTTTTTTGAAAACGGCGGTTGCAAAAAAATACCGATGCGTTTATACTGCGGCATAATTTCCACTCGGCACGGGAACACCCGGCGAGCGAATTCCCATCTTTCAGGAGGTTTAGAATGGCAACCTACATCAACGAACCGGCGCATACTTTCAACGAATATCTTCTGATCCCCGGCTACTCGTCCAGCGAATGCCGGCCGGAAAACGTCTCGCTGCACACCCCGCTGGTCAAGTTCAAAAAGGGCGAATCTCCCGCCATCGAGCTCTCCATCCCCATGGTCTCCGCCATCATGCAGTCCGTTTCCAACGACACCATGGGCATCGCCCTCGCCAAAGCCGGCGGCGTGTCCTTCATCTACGGCTCGCAGTCCATCGAGAGCGAAGCCGCCATGGTCGCCAAAGTCAAAAGCCACAAAGCCGGCTTCGTCCCCAGCGACTCCAATATCCGCCCCGACGCCACGCTGGCCGACATCCTCGCCCTGAAAGAGAAGACCGGACATTCCACCGTCGCCGTCACCGACGACGGCACCGCCAACGGCAAACTCGTGGGCATCGTTTCCAGCCGCGATTACCGCGTCAGCCGCATGGACCCCGCCGACAAAGTGTCCGGCTTCATGACCCCTCTCGCCCGCCTCATCACCGCCCCCGACGGCACCTCGCTGAGCGAGGCCAACGACATCATCTGGGACAAAAAACTCAACTCGCTGCCCATCGTCGCCAAGGACGGCCGCCTCACCGCCTTCGTGTTCCGCAAGGACTACTCCGAGCACAAGGAGAACCCCAACGAACTGCTCGACGACCACAAGCGCTACGTCGTCGGCGCGGGCATCAACTCCCGCGACTACAAGGAGCGCGTGCCGGCGCTGGTCAAGGCCGGAGCCGACGTGCTCTGCATCGACTCGTCCGAAGGTTTTTCCGAGTGGCAGAAACTGACGCTGGAATGGATCCGCAAAGAGTACGGCGACACCGTCAAGGTCGGCGCCGGCAACGTCGTCGACCGAGAAGGCTTCCTCTTCCTCGCCGAGTGCGGCGCCGATTTCGTCAAAGTCGGCATCGGCGGCGGCTCCATCTGCATCACCCGCGAGACCAAGGGCATCGGCCGCGGCCAGGCCACGTCCGTCATCGAAGTCTGCCAGGCCCGTGACGAATATTACCGCAAGACCGGCGTCTACATCCCCGTCTGCTCCGACGGCGGCATCGTCTACGACCACCACATCACGCTCGCCCTCGCCATGGGCGCCGATTTCGTCATGCTCGGCCGCTACTTCGCCCGCTTCGACGAAAGTCCCTCGGAAAAACTGCTCGTCGGCGGCACCTTCGTCAAGGAATACTGGGGCGAAGGCTCCAACCGCGCCCGCAACTGGCAGCGCTACGACCTCGGCGGCGCCGGCAAGCTCTCCTTCGAGGAAGGCGTGGACAGCTACGTGCCCTACGCCGGCCCGCTCAAGGAGAACGTGGAGCGCACCTGCCTGAAGATCAAGTCCACGATGTGCAACTGCGGCGCCGTCACCATCGCCGAGCTCCAGAAAAAAGCCAAGCTCACCCTCGTCAGCGCCACCAGCATCGTCGAAGGCGGCGCGCACGACGTGATCCGCAAGGAGAAGACCGCCACGGAAAAATAGCTTCAACGGAAAACGCCCGCGCAAACGACTCATACTATTTCTCAATTAAAATGCCGAATACAGAGGCGCTGCGGACGAAATTCACAAAAACTATGCTGATACTTTCATCAAGAATCAGTATGACAATGAAACGGCAAGCCGCCGCGCGGGGATCTTAAAATTCCCGCACGGCGGCTCGTTTTCATTTTTCGGGGATTTCTTCCGGCTCCTTCACGTTTTCATCGCGCTCCCCCGCCGACGCGTCCGACGCTGATCCGCCGCGCAGGCTTTCGGCGCTGACGGGGAAGTCGAAGGCGGTCGTCGGGCAGGGTTCGTCTTTCAGCGTGAAGTGCCACCACTCGCCGGAAATGGCGCGGAAGCCGCGCTTCGTCATGGCGTCGCGCAGCAGGCGGCGGTTGGCGCGCTGCCGCTTCGTCAGCGCCGGCGTGCCGTCGAAGCGCGAGATCTCGCCGAAGAAGTCGAACGGGCTGCCCATATCGGCATCGCGCCCGGAGCTCATCTCGAACAGCGTCACGTCGACGGTGCTGCCGCGGCAGTGCGCGGATCGGGCGCTGACGTAGCCTTTTTCGAAGATCTGGCTCTTGTCCAGCGCCGGATAGAACCAAGGCTTCATCGAGTCGTCTCCGGCGTCCCGAGCCCAGCGCACGAAATGGTCGACGGCGCGCTGGGGGCGGTAAGCGTCGTAGATCTTGAGCCGGTAACCTTGACGGATCAGGTCGTCGCTGACGTTTTTCAGCGCCTCGGCGGCCTCGCGGGTGAGCAGCGCGCAGGGCTGCTCGTAGCCGTCGATGCGGCGCCCCACGAAGTTGAAGGTCGTGGCGTAGCGGATCTCCTGGATCACGTCGGGAACGGCCTCGGCCACCAGCACAAAGCCGGAAGCGTCCCGCGACGGTTCGGCGGCCGCCGGACATCCCGGGACGAACGCCAGCAGCACGATGCAGCACAGCGCGACGGCGCGTCTTTTCATGTTCATGGTGTATCGCCTTCCTTTCCTCGCTCGGCGCCGTATCACGGCGCCGAGCTTTATTATACCGCGGCCGGAAAGCCGCGTCGGACGGCCGGAGAAACATCACAAAATGAGAATAAAGAGATTGATTATTCCTGACTTTATATTCACGACGGCAGAACCGTCCGCAGACTGAGGGAATTCCGTCCGCGTCCTCGCGTCTCCCCTCCCCTGCGAACGCCGTCCGATCATTTTTTTCGCCGCCGTTGGACGTCCGCCCTCCGCCCTTGTAAATCGTTGCCGATACCATATAATAAGCGGCAAACGGAATCCCCTCGAAAGGATCGAACGCCGTGAGGGGATTTTTCTTTAATAGGGGGCAGGGGGAATCTTTCATGACCTTGGACGAACTGAAAATCGGCCAGTCGGCGGTCGTCGTTTCCGTGGGCGGCGCGGGGGCGCTGCGCCAGCATTTTCTCGACATGGGGGTTATTCCCGGCGCGCGGGTGAGCGTCACCCAGTTCGCGCCCATGGGCGACCCAATGGAACTGATGATCCACGATTACGAGCTCACGCTTCGTCTCGCCGACGCGGCGCGGATCCAGATCCGCGGGCTGACCGAAGCGGAACGGAACGGCGGCGAAACGCCCGCGCCCGGCCGCAAAGAGCCGGAGCACCCCGGCCTTGGCGAAGGCGGACGCTATCACGCGAAGGCCGACGAACACCCGCTGTCCGAGGGCGCAGCGCTGACTTTTGCGTTGGCCGGCAACCAGAACAGCGGCAAGACGACGCTGTTCAACCGGCTCACGGGAGCCAACCAGCACGTGGGCAATTTTCCCGGCGTCACGGTCGACCGCAAGGACGGCGTGATCAAAGGGCATCCTGGCACGCGGGTCACGGATCTGCCGGGCATTTACTCGCTCTCCCCCTATTCCAGCGAAGAGATCGTCTCGCGCCGCTTTATCCTTGACGAACACCCCGCCGGCATCATCAATATCGTCGACGCCACCAGCATCGAACGCAGTCTGTATCTGACCATGCAGCTGCTGGAGCTGAACGTGCCCATGGTGCTGGCGCTGAACATGATGGACGAGGTGCGCGGCAACGGCGGTTCGATCCGTATCAACGAACTCGAGGCGGAATTGGGCATTCCCGTGGTGCCGATCTCGGCGTCCAAAGGCGAGGGACTCCGCGAACTGGTGGATCACGCCGTGCACGTGGCGAAGTATCAGGAGCGCCCCGGCCGTCAGGACTTCTGCGACCGCAACGAAGACGGCGGCGCCGTGCACCGCTGCATCCACGGCATTATGCATCTGATCGAGGATCACGCCCGCGACGCGGGCCTCCCCGTGCGTTTCGCCGCCAGCAAGCTGATCGAAGGCGACCGGTTCGTGCTGGAAGCGCTGCATCTGACGGAGAACGAGAAGGAGATGCTCGAGCGCATCGTCGCGCAGATGGAACGGGAGCGCGGCCTCGACCGCGCCGCCGCCATCGCCGACATGCGCTTTGACTTTATCCGCAAGCTCTGCCGGCGCACGGTCGTGAAGCCGCGGCAGAGCAAAGAGCGCGAGCGCAGCCGCCGCATCGACCGCCTTCTGACCGGGCGCTTCACGGCCATTCCCGCTTTCGCCGCCATCATGGGCACCGTGTTCTGGCTGACGTTCAACGTCGTCGGCGCCTGGCTGCAGGACTTTCTCGAACAGGGCATCGGCGCGCTGACCGCAGAGGTCTCAGCGCTGCTGGCGTCGCTGGATGTCAATCCGGCCGTTCGCTCGCTGGTGGTCGACGGCGTTTTCGGCGGCGTGGGCAGCGTCGTCAGTTTCGTGCCGATCATCGTCGTGCTGTTTTTCTTCCTGTCCATGCTGGAGGACAGCGGTTACATGGCGCGCGTGGCGTTTGTCATGGATCATCTGCTGCGCCGCATCGGCCTGTCGGGACGCAGCATCGTGCCGATGCTGATCGGCTTCGGCTGCACGGTGCCGGCCGTCATGGCCAGCCGCACGCTGCCGTCGGAGCGCGACCGGCGCATGACCGTCATGCTGACGCCGTTCATGAGCTGTTCGGCCAAGCTGCCGATCTACGGTTTCTTCACGGCGGCGTTCTTCCCGCGGCACAGCGGCCTGATCATGATCGGGCTGTACGCGCTCGGCATCGTCATCGCCGTCCTCGCCGCTCTGCTGAGCAAGAACACGGTCTTCAAGGGCGAGGCGGTGCCCTTCGTGCTGGAGCTGCCCAACTACCGCCTGCCCGCTCTGAAGAACGTGCTGCGGCTGATGTGGGACAAAGCGAAGGACTTCCTGCAGCGCGCTTTCACGATCATCTTCATGGCCACGATCGCGATCTGGTTCCTGCAAACGTTCGACTTTCATCTGAACGCGGTCGCCGATTCGCAGGACAGCATGCTCGCCTCCGTCTCCGGCTTCGTCGCGCCGCTGTTCGCGCCGCTGGGCTTCGGCGACTGGCGCGTGTCCGCGGCGCTGGTGACGGGCTTCATCGCCAAGGAGAGCGTCGTCGCCACGCTGACGGTCATGCTCGGCAGCACGGAGCGTCTGCTGGCGCTGATCTCGCCGCTCTCGGCCGCGGCGCTGCTGGTGTTCTGCCTGCTTTATACGCCCTGCGTGGCCGCCGTCGCCGCGATCAGGCGCGAACTGGGCGGACGCTGGGCAGCCGGCATCGTCGTCGGCCAGTGCGCCGCGGCGTGGCTGTGCGCTTACGCCGTCAGGCTGGCCGGCGCGCTGCTGGGGTGGGCGTGATGAACGCCGCCAGCTGGCTGACGCTCGGCGTTATCGGCGCCGCCGTCTTCCTTGCCCTGCGAACCCGGCGGCGTTCCGGCGATTGCGGCAGCTGCCGCGGTTGCGACGGCTGCCGGCCGCAGGACAAAAAACGGCCGGAGCGATAAAAAAACATCCTTCGGCGGCAAGGTATCGGCTATAATCGAACCGCTTCAGGTTTGAACATCTTCGGCAAAGGAGCTGTTATTGATGAAAGACCGGGCAAAAGTGATCTGCCACATGATGACGACCATCGACGGCAAGATCGACGTCGAGTTCGAGCCGAGCGCCGACTACGACAAGGTCGGCGATGAATACGACCGCCTGCTGCTCAGCTACGGCCAGGCTTACGGGCTGGGACGCACGACCTGCCAGAGCGGGCTTGAAGTCGATCTTTCCAAGACTGAAGTCGACCTTTCCAAGTACAAAGGCGTGCCGGTGACGTACGAGGACACGGCGTACCGCTATCCCGAGGGCACGATCATCTGCGTCGCCTTCGACCGTTGGGGTAAGCTGAGGTGGCCGAGCAACGTCATGGACTACGCCGGGCGCCGCATGCCCATCGTCGAGGTGATCACCGAAAAATGCGCGCCCGAGTTCCTCGCCTATCTGAACGATCTGCAGATGCCCTACATCGTCGCCGGCAAAGACGATCTCGACCTCGAACTGTTTTTGCAAAAGATCAAGTCGCTCTGCGGCGTCGAAACGTTCGTCATCGGCGGCGGTTCGCAGATCAACGGCGAGTTCATCCGCCGCGGGCTCGCCGACGAGATCAGCATCGTCGTCGCTCCCGCCGTGGACGGCACGCGCGGCGCCCTGACCATGGCCGGCACGGACGACCTGACGGGATTCCCGCAATATTACCATCTCAAGGACGTGCAGAAACTCCCCTGCGACGGCCTGCTGATCCGCTGGAGCAAATAAACGGAGACTTTCCAAAAGACGAAAAAGCGTTCGCCGGTCGATGAGATTCGACTCATCGACCGGCGAATGTTTTCATTGTTCCACGTGGAACATTATCCTCAAGAAACAGTCTTCGATCCAGACTCTGACGCGCATCAGCGCCTCTTCATTTTTGCCGTTTCCAAAAAGACTTCTGCCGAAGAACGGCTCCGCCGCTCCGCTTCTATTGCAGTTTGCCGCGCGCGCTCACGGGCAGACGGTCGATCACCTCGTCGCCGCTGACCAGGTAGGCATATTCATACAGATTGCACACAGGACAAATGTGCACGGGGATGACGCGCACGCGGTCGCCGACGCGCACCTTTTCGCGGAACGCCGCGTCGTTGACGATGGCGTGTTCGTCGAAGACTTTGTCGATGTGCACGCCGGGATGCTCGAGCAGCGTGCCGTGTCCCGGCGTGGCGCAGACGCCTTCGCTGCGGAGCTGCATGGTCAGTCCCTTGGCGCCGACGTCGAGAATGACGCGCTCCGCCGTGGGGCGGCTGATCACGGTCGCCAGCACGGTGGCGGCGCAGCGCGCCAGCGTGCCGATGGCGTGCCCCTGCGAGGCGTCCATGAAGATGAACGTGCCGGGGCGCAGTTCGGTGATGCCGCCGAGGATCGGCACTTCGTTCATAAAAGTCGGCGTGGCCCCGTAACTGACGGTCTCGCAGGGCATGCCGGCCGCCGCGGCGAGGCGGGCGAAGCGCAGCGTGCGCTCCTGCGCGCCGACGGCGATACGGACCAGATCCTCGCGGTCTTTGGCGCCATAACTGTTGCCGTCGTGCGAAAAGATCCCCTTGAACCGCACCGCAGGACAGCGGCGGATCTCCTCCAGCAAAGCGGCGAAACCGCTTTCCTCGACGACGCCCGAGCGCCGCTCGCCCACTTCGATCTCGATCAGCACTTCGGCGGGACGGTCGGCGCCGGAGAAAACTTTTTGGATGCCGGGCAGCGTCTCGGGACTGTCGACGCCGAAGCCGACTTTCACGCCGCGCTGCGCCAGGGCGCGGATGCGCTCCCATTTCCGCGCGCCGACGATTTCGTTGGCGATGAAGATGTCGTCCAGCCCCGCGGCAGCCATGGCTTCGGCTTCGCCGACTTTGGCCACGGCGATGCCGCTCGCGCCCATTTCCACCTGCAGGCGCGCCACGGCGGGCATCTTGTGCGTTTTTGTGTGCGGGCGCAGCCTGACGCCGTGGCGGGCGGCGTAATCGAGCATGAACCGCATGTTGTCCCGCATGATCTCGCGATCGATCAGCAGCGACGGCGTATCGAGTGCGGCGATTTTCACGTTTTTCTCCTCCTTGGGGTGATACAATAATGACGTTTCCGCACGTAATCTACAAAAAATTCCGGCGTTTTTCAAGCGCCGAAAATCCACGGAGGTACGCGGCATGGAACTGAACTTGGCCGGCCCGGCGCTGGGCGCCGCCTCGCTGTTCATCATGGGAGCCTATTATCCCGTGGTGATCTGGGGCGAATACTGGTTTTCCGAGCGCGTCTGGCCGCTGTTTCTGATCGCCGGCGCGGCGCTGATCGGAGCTTCGCTGTTTCTCAGCGGCACGGGCTGTTATCTGGCTGCTTTTACGGGGGCCGTCAACCTCTGGGCCATCGCCGAGATCAAGGAACAGGCGCGACGCGTCCGCGACGGCAAATATCCGCGCAATCCCCGCCGCCGCTATGACTGAAAAAACGAAAAGGGCAGGGAAAGAAAAGGCCGGCATCGCGCTTGGAGTGCGCGATGCCGGTCCCCATATGAACCCGAACGTTTTTCGAAGATCCCCTAGATGAGCCCGAAGTCCTGCAGCTGAGCCAGAAGCACCACGACGAGGATAACGGGCACGATGACCTTGAAGCAGAGATCTACCAACCACTCAAAGCGGAGTTTCTTGCCAGGCGTGAGGGCCACTTCGTCGGCAATGACCTTCGTACCCACAACCCAGCCGAACATGACGCTCATGAGCAGAGAGCCGAGAGGCATCATCACGCCTTCGGAGAGCATATCGTAGAAGTCAAGCCAGCAGTCGAAGGCCACTGGAACCTTCGTGAGCCCCATCATCACGCCGGGGCTGTTCATCGCCGCGCCGCCGGCTACGTTGCTGCCCAGCCCGTCCAGCGCGACGGGGAAGCTCACGACAAAGAGCACCGCCGCGAGGACAATGGTCGTTGTGGCGCGCGCGGGGGCCTTCCCCTTGCGGATCTGACGGTCAAGCAAGTAGGCTACGCAGACTTCAAGCAGGGACATCGAGGAGGAAATGGCGGCCAGGAATACCAGGAAATAGAAGAGGAATCCCACAAAGGAACCGCTGAAGCCTCCCATACCGGTCACGAAGACCTCGTGCAGAGACACAAAGAGCAGCGAGGGGCCGCCGGCAGGGGCAAGGCCGAAGGCAAAGCACGCCGGCATGACGACCATACCGGCCAGGACCGCGATGATGGTGTCGGCCAGCGGGATGATGTACATCTCCCGGGAGAGATCCTGCTCCTTCGACAGGTAGGAACCGTAGGTGATCATGACTCCCATGCCGAGAGACAGAGAGAAGAACATCTGCCCTGCCGCCGTTTTCAAGACCTTGAAAAAGCCGATCTCAGGATCCGAGAATACCGCGAAGTTCGGCTTGAACATGAAGTCCAAACCCTTCTCAGCGCCTGGGAAGGTGTAGACGTAAGCGGCCAGCCCGACGAGAATGATGGCAAGGGCGGGAATGGCGTACTTGTTGAAGCGCTCGATGCCGCTTTCGACGCCGCTCATGACGACCACGATGTTGAGGACCTGGAAGATCGCCAGATAGAGGAGCATGTCGGAGCCGCTGCAGATGAACTCTCCGAAGTAAGCGCCGCTTTTGATGTTCGCGAAATTCGCGCCCCCCGAGAACATCGATTCGACGAAAGCGACCATGTACTTCAAGACCATGCCGCCCAAGACGTTGTAAAAAGCGAGAATGATAAACGGCGAAGCCACGCCCAGATATCCCACCCAGGCGAACTTCTTCGAGAGAGCCTGATAGGCCTCCACGGCGCCCTTACCGGTCTTGCGTCCCAGGGCCAACTCTCCAAGCATAATGACAACACCGACCAACAGGACCACTGCCAGGTACACGACCAGGAACGCCCCGCCGCCGCTTTTTCCCATCTTATAGGGGAACCCCCAGAGGTTGCCCAAGCCAACGGCAGAACCGATCGCCGCCATCAAGAAGCCGAACTTGGACTTCCACTGCCCTCTTGCAACATCCTTCTCACGTGACATTTTTCTCATCTCCCTTTTAAGAAATTACGGATGCCCTTTTTATACGGACAAATCCTACCATATTATACAAACTGAATATAAAAAAACCAACCATCCCCTTTTGATTATATTCAGAATAAAATACTTTAATTAATAACATTTCACATTAAGTTTATGCTGCACGTAAAACAGAAACGGTTCTATGTCTGCAACAAATTGAGAAGCGGCATAAACCATCAGCTCAAATCCCCGTTTTGATATTGAACCAAACACGTTTGTTTATGAATCTCGCTTTCAGCGCCGGATCAACGGAAAGAAGAATGAACAGGTCCACTGCCTCTTCTATCGGATCTCCCTCGCAGCACCCGGCAAACTATGTCGATACTTTCTATCAAGAATCAGAATGATAAAGCCTCCCCCAAAAAACAGGCCGGCCCCGCAGGGTCGGCCTGTTTTTTATGTGCGCCCCGAAAAACGCCCGCCGAAAAGCGGCAGGATCGCGCGCTCGACGGTTTTCAGCAGCAGATAGGTGACCAGCACGTCGCCGGGCAGGCAGATCAGGTTGGTCATGGCGCGCGCGGGGAAAATGGCCCACACGGCTTTTTTGTAGAGGATCACGAGCCACAGCGTGTTGCAGCCGAGGTTGACGATCAGCTTGACGAGCAGATGGGCGACGAACACGCGCGTCACCGTGAGCGGGCGGCGGTACAGCACCGTGCCGTAGATCACGCCGGCCAGAACGGCGCTGAGCGTGAAACCCGGAAAGTAAACGCCCTCGGGTTTGATCATGAACTTGATCACTTCCAGCGCGCCGGAGAACAAAGCCCCCGCGGCGGGGCCGAAGAGGTAGTCGACCACTTGGTTCGGGAAGCCCGACAGGCCGATCCTCAGATACGGCCCAAGGGAAATGGTGGCCACGGCGCGGAGGATCACGGCCAGCGCGCACATGACGCCGCAGAACGCCACCACGCGGATGGAACGGAACTCGCGCAGCGAAGCGAGCCAACGGTTTTCGCCAGCGCCCAACGAACGCGGATTGCCTGATGTCATCATACAAAAGCGCCTCCTTCGCAGTAATTTCCTCTTACTACATAAGGAGGCGGACTCGCCCGATATGCAGCAGCGGGATGCAAAACCCGACACCGCAAGCCCGGAAGGCTTTTCGTCCAGCTGTCAACTCCCCGTTCAGCCGGCACTTGACGCATCGGTTTTTACTCTGCTTTGAGATGCCTCTATTATAATCGCCGTTTTGGACAATGCAAGACTCTTTTCGGAAAACGGCCGGCGTGCTACCATAATCACGGAAGAAAATCGTCAGCTCCGGCTTTCCACGGGCGAGGACTGGCGCAAAAAGGCGGAAACGTCATGAAAAGAATTCTCAGTTTTGCGGCCGTCGCCCTGTTGGCGCTGGGGGGATGGATCGGCTGGAACCAATTCGCAAAAACTCGGAAACACAGCGTGAGCTTCTACGCCATGGACACGCCGATCACGCTGACGGCGTACGGGCCCCGCGGCAAGAGGGCGCTGTCGCTGGCCCGCGCGCGCGTCAAACAGATCGAAAGCGAGCTGTCCGTCACCGATCCGCGCAGCGACGTCGGCCGCCTCAACGCCGCCGGCGGCGCGCCGGTACAGGTCGGCGAAGACGCGGCAGCGCTGACGGCCTTCGCACTGCGCATGAACGCCCTGACGGACGGCGCGTTCGACCCCACGCTCTATCCCGCGCTGCGCGCCTGGGGCTTCACGACGGAGGAACGCCGCGTGCCCGAAGCCGCCGAATTGGCGGAACTGCTCAAACTCGCCGGCGCGGAGCGCGTCCACCTCTCTGGACGAACGCTGCGCCTCGACGAAGGCAGCATGCTCGACCTCGGCGCCGTCGGCAAAGGATTCGCCGGCGACGAAGCGTTGGCCGCCATGGCCGCCGCGGGCGTTGAATCGGCGCTGGTCAACCTGGGCGGCAACGTGCAGACGCTAGGGGTGCGCCCCGACGGCCAAAGATGGCGCATCGGCATCAAGTCCCCCGACGGCGGCCTGATCGGCGTGCTGCGCACGGCGGCGGAGGCCGTCGTCACTTCCGGCGGCTACGAACGTTTCTTCACCGGCCCCGACGGCCAGATCTACTGGCACATCCTCGATCCGCGCACGGGCGCCCCGGCGCGCAGCGGGGTGATCTCCGCCACGGCTGTCGGCCCCGAAGGCAGAATCTGCGACGCGATGTCCACAGCATACTTCGTCATGGGCGCGGAAAAAACCGCCGCGTTTTGGAAAGAACACGGCAGTCCCGGCTTCGTGCTGCTCGCCGAAGACGGCGAACTGTGGGTCAGCGAGGATCTGAACGCGCGCTTCGCCGTCGATCCCGCTTACGCGGACGCGAAAGTGACGGTGGTGCGGCGATGAAAAAATTCATCCCCGCCGCCCTGCTGCTCCTGATCGGCTGGTGCCTGTGGCGCTGGTTCGCGCCACCCGGCCGGATCGTCGAGATCGTGCAGCGCGGCAAAGTGATCGCCCGCCTCGACCTGAGCCGCGAAACGGGTTCGCGCACCATCGACATCCGCGCTCCCGGCGGCGGTTATAACCGCCTGCTCGTCGAACGAGGACGCGTCAAAGTGCTGTGCGCCGACTGTCCGGGGCAGGACTGCGTAAGAATGGGCTGGCTGCGCTCGGCCTCGCTACCGCTGATCTGCCTGCCGCACGGACTGACGGTGCGCTACGCGCCGCGCAGCGAGGGCGAGCTCGACAGTCTGTCGCAATAGGAGGGAAAGATGAACACGAAAAACTTCGCCCGACTGGCGCTGCTCACGGCGCTGTCGCTGATCCTCTTCGCCGCCGAGATGGCTCTGCCCGCGCCCATCCCCGTGCCCGGCGCCAAGCTGGGGCTGGCCAACGTCGTCACTGTCTGGGCGCTCTACCACTGCACCGCTCGCGAAACGTTGCTGGTGCTGCTGGCCCGCATTTTGCTCGGCGCGCTGCTCACCGGCAATGCGGCCGCACTGATCTTCAGCCTGTCGGGCGGAATGCTCTGTTTGGCCGGCACGCTGCCGCTGCGCCGCGTCATCCCGGAACGTCGCCTGTGGCTGTGCAGCGCCGCCGGCGGCGCGCTGCACAACGTCGGGCAGCTGGCGGCCGCCATTGCCGTGACGCAGACCGCGGGGCTGCTCTCCTACCTGCCGTTTCTGCTGGTCAGCGGCATCGTCTGCGGTTCGCTGACAGGGCAGATCGCCCAGCAGACCTCTGCGCGGCTGCGCTATTACCGTACGCGCGACCGCGACGATCTGCCGGCGCAGAATCTTTGACCGCAGATCTTCTGATTTATTCAAGGAGGAGAAAATTTCATGAACGCCAACGCGCTTACGCGCCTTGCCGTGGATTTCGCGATGACGGCGCTGATGGTCGCGCTGCTGGCCTATCAGGTCGTCGGCGACGTTGCCCACGAGGTCCTCGGCACCCTTATCGGCGTGCTTTTCATCGTTCACGCCGTCCTCAACCGGCACTGGTTCGCGCGCTTTCTCAGCGGGCGTTACACGCTTCTGCGCGTACTGCAAGACTTCGCGATCCTGCTGGTGCTGCTCGACGCCGCGGTGATCACGATCACGGGCGTGATGATCTCGGGGACGGTTTTCGCCTTCCTCGACATCACCCGCGGCGTCGGCGCGGCCCGTACGCTGCATCTGGCCGCGTCCTACTGGGGCATGGTGCTCATGAGCGTCCACATCGGCCTGCACTGGAGCATGGTCATAGGCATGACGCGCGCCGTCTTCGAGGTCAAGGGCCATCGCGGCGCGGCCGCTTGGCTGATGCGTTTCGGCGCGGCGGCGCTGGCCGTCTGCGGGGCACGCGCCTTCGGACGCATGAACGTGTGGGGATTCCTGACGCTGCGCAGCCAGTTCGCTTTCTTCGACGAAACGCAGAGCGATCTCGCGGTGTTGTTCAGCTATTTCTCCATCATGGCGCTGTTCATTTTCATTTCCTATTACGCGGGCAAGGGGCTGCGGGCGTTTCCGACGTCGCGGAAGGACGCCGCGCGGTGAATCTGAACTATGAGGGCGTCGTTCTCGCCGCCGCTTCGCTGCTGATCATCGCCGCCTACCATCCGCTCGTGATCAAGGCGGAATATTGGTTCGGGACGCGCGTCTGGCCGCTATTCGCCGTGGCCGGGCTGATCTGCCTGTCCGCTTCCGCCTGCCTGCGCGGCGTCGCCTCGCCTATCCTCGCCTTTCTCGGCGCCACCAATTTGTGGAGCGTCGTCGAGCTGAAAGCTCAGGCAAAACGCGTCAGAAAAGGCTGGTTCCCCAAAAATCCGCGGCGGAAATACGAATGAAAAACATGACTCTCGCACGAAAGAAGCGGGACGGCACGCTGAGATTGTCTCCGGCGCGCCGTCCCGCTTCTCTTTTTTGATGTTCTTCCAACTTGTTCCGCCAGACTGTGCGAGTAACGGCAGCCTTGAATGTATACTGTATATTAATCGATGGGAGAGCGTTCTTTTGATTGACAAGACTATAATCTGCTGATAGTATAATTTCAGTTATTAAATATCTTTTTTTCAAATATAGGAAAGAAGGACGATGTGATGAGCGTAAAACTTGGCTACATCGGTTTCGGCGAAGCGGCCTACCACATGGGCAAGGGGCTGAAGAGCGAAGGGATCGGGGACATTCGCGCCTTTGACGTAGCGCTCGACATGGGCGGCGCGTACAAGGACACGGTGCTCAAGCGCTGCGCCGACGCCGGCGTCGCGGCGGCAGCGTCGGCCGAAGAGGTCGTGAAGAATTGCGACATCGTCGTCATCTGCGTGCCGGCGCGCTTCACCGCCTCCACGGCCGAGGGGCTGCTGCCTTTCGCGAAGGAAGGCCAGCTGTTCGTCGATGTGACCACGGCGCTGCCCCACGTCAAAGAAAAGGAAGCGGCTCTGTTCGCCGGGAAAAAAGCGCAGTACGTGGACTCGGCCATGCTCGGCTCGCTGGTCGTCTCCGCTCACAAGGTGCCGATGCTCGCCTCCGGCGACGGCGCAGAACGCTGGAAAGAGGCAATGACGCCCTACGGCATGAAGATCGCGTTGGCCGGCGCCGGCTCGAAAGCCGGCGAAGCCTCGCGCATCAAGCTGGTGCGCAGCGTTTTCATGAAAGGCTTCGAAGCGCTGGTTGTCGAAACGTTCCTGTTCGCCCGCAAATGCGGCGTCGAGGAGCGCATCATGGACTCCGTCGCCGGCACGATGGACAAAGAGTCGTTCAAGGACATTGCCCGACGGATGGCCGGCGCCGACCTGATCCACTCGGAGCGGCGTTCTTTCGAGGTGGGCGAGTCGATGGAACTGATGAAAGAAGTCGGCGTCGAGCCGTTGGTCGCCGCCGGAGCCAAGGAGCGTCTGGCCCGTTCGGCGGCGCTTGGGATGAACAAGGAACTGAGCGGCGTAGCGCCCCAAACCATGGAAGCGATCTATTCCATTTGGGAGAAAAAAGAGTACAAATAAATTCCAGCTTTGGGCGGACACGGGACATGATCCCGATCCGCTTTAAAATCTGAAACCGAAAGGAAGGATCCCGTAATGAAAATGAATCGTCGCATTTCGGCTTTACTTGTCGCAACAGCAGCGTTTCTAATCCCCGCGTGCGGTTTCGCCGCCGACTATCCCGCCAAGCCCGTCAAGATCATCGTTCCCTTCGCCGCCGGCGGCGCCGCCGACATGACCACCCGTCTGGCGGCAAAGGTCGCCGAAAAATATCTCGGCCAGCCCATGGCGGTCGAGAATCGTCCCGGAGGCGGCGGCGTGACCGGTTATGCCGAAGTCGCCAAATCCCGCCCCGACGGTTATACGCTCAGCGAAGTGGGGCCCAGCGTCGTCATAGCGCCCCTGACCA
Source organism: Pyramidobacter sp. CG50-2 (assembly GCF_003612005.1). Taxonomy (NCBI): domain Bacteria; kingdom Thermotogati; phylum Synergistota; class Synergistia; order Synergistales; family Dethiosulfovibrionaceae; genus Pyramidobacter; species Pyramidobacter sp. CG50-2. The sequence goes on along the minus strand of NZ_RAWT01000003.1, from coordinate 17,360 downwards.
AGAAGACCAATTTCACGGTCGATTCCTTTACGCCCATCGTCAATATGGTGTACGAACCGGAAACGATCGCCTGCCTGAGCGAGCGCTTCAAGACATGGGAAGAGCTTGTCGCCGCCTCGCAGGCCAACCCCGGCGGCGTCAAGATCAGCGTCTCCGGCGCCATGGCCAGCGACCACCTCGCCGTGCTCCGCGTGCTCAAGAAGAGCGGACTGAAGTGGGTCTGCGTGCCCACCAACGGCAGTTCTCAGGCCATTACGGCCATGCTGGGCGGCCACGTCGACCTGACGATCGTCTCGCCTTCCGAGCTTTCCGAGCAGGTGCGCAGCGGCCAGGTCGCCTATCTGCTGACGCTGGCTCCCAAGCGTCTCGAGGAGTATCCCGAGCTGCCCATCGCCGCCGAAAAGGGCATCGAGGTTGTGGACGGCCCCTGGCGCGGTCTTGTCGCTCCCAAGGGAACGCCCGAAGAAGTGGTGGCCGCGATCGAAGCGGCTTTCCTGAAGGCGTTTGCGGATCCTGAGTTCGTCGACGCTTACAGCAAAGCGGGGCTGCCCGCCAACATGTGGATGAACCGCGCCGACTTCACGGCGCTGGTCGATCAGCAGAAGGTGGACATCGCCGAAGTGATCGCCGAGACCGGCGTGAAGACGAACAAGTAGTTTTTCGACCGATGAAGAGGGTTCCTCGTTCCCGCAGGGACCCTCTTTTTCACAGCGAAGGAGGAAAATCCCGTGTTTCTTGTCAGAACGCTTTCCCTCGAGGTCGTTTTCGTCCTGTTTTTCTTATGGCGATCGCTGTACGAGCCCGCCGAAGTGCGCGCTTATCCGCAGGCGCTGCTGGTCCTGATGGGGCTGTGCGCCTTGACCTCGCTGTATTACGCCTGGAAGATCCGCAACACGTCGCAGGGCTCCGCCGACGAGATCCGTTTCAACAAGTACTTTTCCATCGGCTCGTTCTTCTGCTATCTGTTGTCGTTCCACACTCTCGGCTTCATCGTGGCGACGTTTCTTTTCTATGGCATCTGGATGACGGTGATCGAGCGCAGGCTGAAGGTCAGCCACGTCCTCATCGCGGCGGTCTTTGCCGGATTGCTGTACTACGTGTTCCACAACGTTCTCGGGGTCCTGCTGCCGGCCGGACTGCTGGCAAACGTTCTGCCCGATTAGGAAGGAGCGACGCATATGTTAGATTGGCTCGAAGCTTTGAAACTCGCCCTGGTTCCCAGCGTGCTGCTCTCAAACTTTATCGGCACGGCGGTCGGCATCGTGATCGGCGCGCTGCCCGGTCTGACCTCGACGATGGGCGTGGCGTTGGCGGTGCCCCTCACTTACGGCATGGCGCCCGCCTCGGGATTCGCCATGCTCTGCGGCATTTACTGCGGCTCCGTCTACGGCGGCGCCATCACGGCCATCCTCATCAACACGCCAGGCACGCCCGCCGGCGCGGCAACGACGCTGGACGGCTATCCGATGGCGCAGAAGGGACGCGCCGTAGAGGCTCTCGGCATCGCAGCGATCAGTTCGTTCATCGGCGGGCTGTTCAGCGTCGCAGTATTGAGCTTCTGCGCGCCGGCGCTGGCCAAGGTAGCGCTGTCTTTCGGCCCGGCCGAGTACTTCGCGGTGATGGTTTTCGGCATCACGATCATTTCCAGCATCTCGGGCAAGTCCATGTCGCGCGGTCTCTTTGCCGGGCTGCTGGGGATGTTCCTCGGCACCTTCGGCACTGATCCGCTGACGGGCTATCCGCGTTTCGCCGACGGCATTCCCGGCCTGTACGGCGGCATCGAGATCGTACCCTGTCTGATCGGCCTGTTCTCGTTCCCACAGGCGATCGACATGGTGGTCAAAAAGGCGAAAGAGTCGAGCATGAACGCTTTGACGGGCAAGGTGCCGCCGCTGCGCGAGTTTGCCAGACGCTGGGTGAATCTGCTGCGTTCGGCGGTGATCGGCACGTTCGTCGGCATCCTTCCCGGCGCCGGAACGAGCATCGCCACGTTCATCTCCTACAACGAAGCGATGCGCTTTTCCAAGCACAAGGAAGAGTTCGGCACGGGCTGCATGGACGGCGTCGTCGCCACGGAAACTTCGAACAACGCCGTCGTCGGCGGTTCTCTGGTGCCGCTGCTGACGCTGGGAATCCCCGGCAACGCGGTGTCAGCCATCTTCTTGGGCGCTCTGACGATCCAGGGACTGAAGCCCGGACCGTTCCTGTTCCAGGAACAGGCGCCGCTGATTTACAGCTTGTTCCTCAGCCTCGGCATCGCCCACTTTTTCTTCCTCGCCATCGGCCTCGGCGGCGTGAGGATTTTCCCCAGGATCCTGAAGATTTCGCCCACGGTGCTCTCCGGCGGCATCCTCATTCTCGGTACGGTGGGAGCGTATGCGCTGCGCAACGAGCCTTTCGACATCTGGGTCGTACTGGCGTTCGGCCTGCTGGGATATTTCCTGAAAACGATCAGGACGCCCACGGCCCCCGTCGTGCTGGGCTTCATCCTCGGGCCGATGATCGAAGCCAACTTCGAGCAAGCCATGCTGATCGGCGACGGCAAATGGTCGTTCTTCTTCGGCAAGCCGATTTCCTGCGTTTTTCTGATCCTCGCCGCCGTCTCCTTCGTGACGCCCTTTATCTTCCGCTGGCGCAAAATCCGCAACGTCTCCGCCCTGGCCGAAGAGGAGAGCCATACCGAGGAAGAAGAGCTGTAAACATTTTTTCGGCTGCGTTTTCTCACTTAAAATCTGTCTCTTATTTGGAAAGGAAGTTTTTCACATGTCCGTAGGATTTCGCGTGTACACCAAAAGGAACCTGCCGCCCCAAGAGCTCGTCGAGGCGTTCCGTCACATTCCCGCCTCCAACATCGCCGATACGATGAACCGCCTCTGCGCCATCCACTCCGACATTCATCTGATGACAAAGCCCGGCGACGGCAACATGGTCGGCGTGGCGCTGACCGTCAAGGCCCGTCCCGGCGACAATCTGATGCTGCACAAGGCGCTGAACATGATTGAACCCGGCGACGTGGTCGTCGTTTCCAACGAGGGGGACCGCAGCCAGTCCCTGATGGGCGAGGTCATGGCCGCCTACGCCAAATCGCGCGGCGTGGCCGGTTTCGTCTTCGACGGACCGATGCGCGACATCGACAGCCTTTATGACGGCGGCGTGCCGTTCTACGCGACGGGCACCACGCCCGGCGGCCCCTTCAAGGAGGGGCCCGGCGAGATCAACGTTCCCATCGCCTGCGGCGACATCATGGTCAATCCCGGCGACATCATCGTCGGCGATCCCGACGGCGTGATCGTCATTCCCCGCCAGGATGCCGAAAGGGTGCTGGAAGCGGCGCGAAAGTTCATGGAACAGGACCAAAGCAAGCTGAAGGCAGCTCAGGAGGGGCACGCCAAGCGCGACTGGGTCGACAAGAAGCTGGAAGAAAAAGGCTGCGAGATCATCGACGGCGCGTATCCCGCGTAAGCTCGCCAAATAACGCCAAAGGAGACACCATCATGAGCCAAATGGCAATCGCGCTGATCATTCTCGCCGCCACGATCGTTCTGTTCATCTGGGAGCCGGTGCCCATCCTCGTCACTGCCATCGGCGCTTCGATCGCTTACGCCTACGCGGGCATTATTCCCGTCGGCGACATCTTCAAGGGCTACAACAGCAACACCATCGTGTTGCTGGCCGGCATGATGATCGTCGGATCGTCGCTGTTCCACACCGGCCTGACCGACATCATCGGCGAAAAGATGGTGAAGATCACGGGAAAAAGCGAGCGCAACATCGTCCTCGCCACGCTGATCGTTTCCTGCGCCCTCAGTTCGGTGTGCAGCAACATCGGCGTGATGACGGCCATGGCCCCGCTGGTCACGGCCATGTGTTTCTCCGCTGGCTGCGGTCCTTCGCGCACGTTGATGGCGCTGCTTTTCGGCGCTCAATTCGGCGGCTTCGTGACGCTGGTCGGCGTCGGTTCCAACGCTTCCGCGGCCAACGCCATGGCCGACCTCGGCCTGACGCCGTTCGGGTTCTTCGGCATCACGCCCTTTGGTCTCGGCATCTGCGTTCTCGGCACGCTGTACTTCACTTTCGTGGGCATGAAGTTCCTGCCCGACACGGGATATGTCCCCGAGTTCGCCAAGGTCGAGAAGAAACCCTTCGACAAAAACAAGGCCGCCATCGCCTGCATCACCATGGCCGCCGTGTTGGTAGTCATCGCGCTGAGTCCCAAGAAGATGCCCATGCACGTGGCGGCGGTGATCGGCTCGCTGGTTATCATGGGCACCAAGTGCATGACCGTTCGGGAAGCCATCGCCGCCATCGACTGGAACTGCATGCTGCTGGTCGGTTCGTTGACCGCCATTTCCACAGGCGTGCAGAAAAGCGGCGCCGGCGCCGCCATGGCTGAACTGATCTTGCAGATCCTCGGCGAACATCCCAGTACGTTCATGATCACGACGGTGATCTTCATCGCCGCCGTAATTCTCACTCAGGTGATGTCCAATATTCCCACGATCATGTTGTTCATGCCCATCGGCGTTTCCATCGCCAAAGCGATCAACGTCAGTCCTTATCCCATCTGCATGATCATCACGCTGGCCGGCGCCGCGTCTTACGCCACGCCTTTCGCCGCCCCGCAGAACATGATGACCGTCGGCTGGACGCAGTACCGGTTCATGGACTACATCAAAGCAGGACTGCCGATGCTGCTGGTAACCTATCTGGTCATTGTCGCCGTCATCCCTTTCTATCTGCCCTATTAAAAACTGGATTTCCGAAAAGCGCGCCCTCGGTACGCCCGCTGCGGGCTGTGAGGGCGCGCTTTTTCGCGACGAACTGGAGGCACAACACATGAGAGACTGTCTTCGCGGCGCTTACGAGATGCACGTCCACACTTCGCCCGACGTGACGGCGCGCAAATGCAGCGATCTCGAACTGGCGCGGCGCTTTCGCGACGCCGGGCTGGCGGGGGCTCTGATCAAATGCCACTACGCCGACACGGCGGCTCGCGCGGCGCTGCTGAACGAGCAATTTGCACAACTGCATTTCGCCGGCGGCGTGACGCTGAACAACTCAGTCGGCGGGCTCAATCCCGAAGCAGTCGCCGCCAGCGGCAAGATGGGCGGCCGAATCGTCTGGTTCCCGACGATGGACTCGCGCAGCTATCAGGAATTCCGCAAGCAAAACGGAACGCCCGGCGCGGATCCGAGCAGGTGCATTGACGTCCTTGACGGTCGGGGAAACTTGGTTCCCGAAGCGCTCGCGGTGCTGGAAACGGCGAAACGCTGCGGGATGCTGGTCGGCACGGGGCATGTCAGCGCCGCGGAAGGACTGGCGCTGGCACGCGCCGGCGCAAAGACGGGCTGTCAGGTGATCCTGACGCACGCCGACAATCCTGCCGACGTTTACACAACGGACCAGCAGCGCGAGGCCGCGGCGCTGGGGGCGATCGTCGAACATTGTTACTTCACGACCTATTACAAACGCACGCCCATCGAGACGATCGCCGCGCAGATCCGGGCCGTCGGCGTGGAACGGGTGATCCTTTCCACCGATTTCGGGCAACCGCAATCGCCCTACTCCGACGAGGGACTTTTACAATACGCGGATCTGCTCGCGGCGCAGGGCTTCAGCGACGCCGAACTGGGTATGATGTTCCGCGACACGCCGGCTCGCCTGCTCGGCTTTGAACGCTGAGCCATAAAAAACGCGGCGCGCCACGAAAAACGGGAGCCTGTCCCTTGCTCTTTGAGCAGGGTTCAGGCTCCCGTTCTTTTACAGCGGCGCTCATACTATTTCTTGATAAAAAGCACTAACATAGTTTCAAGACGCTGCGGGGGAGTTCAGTCGCTCGAACTACCTCGACTGCTGCGCAGTCTGCGCAGCTCGCTTTGTGAATCTTCCTCGCAACGCCCTTGGGTTCAGCCTTTTAATTGAGAAATAGTATCAGTCGCGCACGGTCGCTTTGCCGACTTTGGGCATTTTTTCGACCGTGATGGCCTCGATGTAGTAAAAAGGCTCCATCGTGTCCTTTTCGAAGACGGAGGGCACGCTGCCCTCGCGCAGGATACCGCGCACCTTGACCCATGACTTTTCGGACTGGAGCGCCGACAGGTCGCGGTCGTACTTGAACTCGAAGTTCACGTATCCGCCCGTGCAGAACGGGCAGATCGGCCCTTTGCGCCCCACGTAGGTGAAGCCGTCGAAGTCCATGTAAAAGCCCTCGATCTCCACCGACTTGCCCGCGTATTTGTCGAAGTTCAGGAACCAGTCGTTGATCTGGGTCATGTAGAGGCGGTTGCCGACGACGATGTCGATTTTACGCGGATCGAAGGCGGCGCGGTCCTTCTCGATGTCGTGAGGATAGTTGTAAAGCGAGATGTCCGGCCCCTCGAGGATCAGCATCCCCGCCTGGGCGTCGATCTCCGCCAGATAGTCCTCCAGCTTCTCCGCCTCCTCTTCCGGCAGAGGCACGGCGGCGAAAAGAGCCGGCGCGAGCAGCGCCAGCAGAAACGCCCCAAACGCGCTTTTTCCTCTGAATTTCATCATTTCTTTCATCGTCCTTTTCAGCCCGCCTGCGTCACTGCGGCCGCCGGAACCCGTGAAAGTGCGAGCCGGCGACGGCGGCGGCGAAAAGCGCCATATTGACGATCACGATGCACGATCCGGTGGGAATCGAATACAGATAGGAAAGGAACATGCCCGTGAAAAAACAGCCGACCGAGATCGCCGCCGACAGCAGCACCGTGCTCCTGAAACGGCGGCAGATCCGCATCGCCGTCAACGACGGGAAAACGATCAGGCTGGAGATCAGCAGCGTCCCCATCATGCGCATTCCCAAAACGACCGTTACGGACGTGAGCAGGGCGATGATCATGTTGTAGCGCCCCGTATGGATCCCCGCCGCCTGCGCGAACGTCTCGTCGAAGGTGACGGCGAAGATGCGGTTGTAGAACAAGACGTAGAGCAACAGCACCGCGCAGCTCAGCGCCACCGAGAGGATCACGTCGGAACGGCTCATGGCGAGAATGCTGCCGAACATGTAATTGCACACGTCCACGTTCATTCCCGTCGAAAGCGAGACCGCCGCCACGCCGACCGCCAGCGCGCCGCTGCACAGCACGGCCGTCGCCGAATCGCCGCGGATCCGCGAACTGCTCTTGATCTGCAGCAGCAGGAAGGCCGCCACGATGCAGGCGGGAATCGCCAGGCTCAGCGGCGCGAGGTCGAGCGCTTTCGCCAGGGCCAGCGCCGCGAAGGCCACGTGAGCCAGACCGTCGCCGATCATCGAATAACGCTTCAGGACCAGGCTGGTCCCCAGCAGCGAAGCGCAGAGCGAGACCAGGCAGCCGACGATCAGCGCGTTGACCACGAAAGGATAGGACAGCATCTGCAAAAGTTCGTTCAGCATAACTTCGCCCCGCCCTCTTCCGCAGCCGCACCGCTCAAGACGCGGAACGGGCCGCCGTCGATAAAACGGCGGCCGGCCGCGCTTTGCGAGTATTCCTCAACGGAGCCGAAAAACAGCTGGCGGCCGTTGAGATGAAGGATCTGCCGGGCGCAGCGCAGGGCGCTCCGCACGTCGTGAGTGATCATGACGATCGTCATGCCCTGCTCGCGGTTCAGCTCGTTCAGGATCTGGTACATTTCGTCCTGCATGCGGGGATCCAGCCCCGCCGCCGGTTCGTCCAGCAGCAGGAGCGAACGCGTGGCGCACAGGGCCCGGGCCAACAGCACCCGGCGCTGCTGGCCGCCGGAAAGATCGCGGAAACATTTCTTTCTGAAATCCTGCATCCGCACCAACCGCAGCTTCGCCTCGGCTTCCCGACGGTCGCCCTTGCCGAAAAAGGGACGCAGGCCGCAGCGCCGCAGCTGGCCCGACAACACCACTTCCTCGACGCTGGCGGGAAAGTCTTTCTGCACCGCCGTCTGTTGGGGAAGATATCCGATGCCTCCCATGCGCGCCTCTGCGCCCACTTCCACAGAACCGCCGACCGGCTTGACGAGGCCCAGCAGTCCCTGCATCAGCGTGCTCTTGCCGGCTCCGTTTTCGCCGACGATGCAAAGGTAGCCGCCGGAGGAGACCTCAAAGCTGACGTCCTCCAGGACCTTCCTGCCGTCGTAGGCGAAGCTCGCATTACGGCACGCGAGGAGGCTCATTTTAGTTCAGCGCCTCTTTGAGGACGTTCAGATTGTGGCGCATCAGGTCGAGGTAGGTGATCCCCTTTTCGAAATCCTCGGCGCTGACGTTGTGCACCGCGTTCAGCAGCCGCACCTGGGCGCCCGTGGCGTCGGCGATGGCGCGGGCCATCTGGCCGTTCGACAGCTCGATGTGGAACACGACGGGGATCCCGTCCTGCTTCACCTTGTCGATCAGGAAAGCAACCGTCTCGGGATTCGGTTCCGTCTCGGTCGAGCAGCCGGGGAACGCAGCGTAGTACTTCAGGCCAAATTCGCGGCAGAAGTACAGGAAGGGGAAGCGGTCACCGACGATGATCTCGCGGCGCTTCGAGCCCTCGATCAATTTGCGGAAATCATCGTCAAGCCGGCGCAACTGCTCAAGATACACGGCGGCGCGGCTGGCGTACTGGCCCCTGTTCCCGGGATCCAGCTCAGCAACCACTTCGCTGAGCTTCTTCACGATCTGGATCGCGTTTTCGGGCGCCGTCCACACGTGCTCGTCCAGCTCCGGCTCCTCGCCGTCGTGGTGATGATGCCCCTCTTCCTTGGCGTCATGATCGTGCCCGTGGTCACAGTCGGGACCGTGGTCATGGTGAGCATGACCGTGATCATTGCCGCCGTCGTGGTCGTGATCGTGCTGCATGCCCTCGACGATCTCCTCCGGAACCGTCTTCACCAAGTCCATCAGCTTCACGACGCGGGGGCCTTTGCCCTTGTCGAAAGAGGCCAGCACCTTGTCGACCCAGGCATCGGAATCGCCGCCGACGTAAACGAACAGCCCGCAGTTCTGCAGGTCGAGAATGTCTTTTACCGTCGGGTCGAAGCTGTGGCTTTCCATGCCCGGGCGCAGCAGCATCTTCACGTTGGCCAGGTCGCCCGTGATCTGACGGACGAAATCGTACTCGGCAAAGTTGGAACAAATGACGCTGAGCTTTTCAGCGTCCGCCGCCGGAGCGGCAAAAGCGGCGCCGCAAGCGAAAACCATCGCGGCACACAGAGCGAAAAATTTTTTCTTCATCTAAGGGATCTCTCCAATTCTATTCAAAAATTCGACTTGCAAACCGACACGCGCATGAAAAAACGCGCGCCGTCTAATTGGAGAGCTTGACCTTCAGAGCCACCAGCGTCACATTTTCGCGCCGGAGACTCTTCCTCTGCGCGGAAGCGCAGGCCGCACCGACATACCGCGCGGCGTAAAAGTACGCGCCCGCCACGCCGACGGCGAAGCCCGCCAGCGCCTTGACGCACTCGTCCATCTGCGCGCAGATGGGACAGCCGTGCCCGTGGCAGTCGTGAACGGCCTCGATGAACAGATACGCCACCGAACAGAGCACCGAAAGGGCCAGGAAAAGACAGACCACGAGGTTCAATATTCTTTTTTTCTTCATGCCTGCCTCTCCTCCAGTCCGAAAAAATCGCCGTCCATACTGCCGCCGGCGGCTCCGGGCATTCGTCCAGCCCTTATTTTTCATTATACAGAGCGGTATTAGCACTGTCAAACTCGCTTGTTTCACATGATACGGCAGGCCGCCCCGCACGCTGCCTTCGGCACGGCGCCGGCCGATAAAAAACGCGCGGCAAAAGAGCGAAACACGCGGCTCTTCATCGTGCGTCGGTTAAATTATAACACCGCGGTCAACTTGCTTTCCGCGAAAACAACAAAAACAAAACGCGAAATGGCGGCGGCTCTCGTCTATAATGGAACGGCGAGGTGACGATCATGCCCTACAATTTCTTCGACGACTATCCGATGAGCTGGCGGCCGAAGCTGGACCGCAGCGAACGCGCGCTCTATCTGACGCTGGCGCGCACGCTCGAGGAGGATATCGCGTCGGGCGCGCTCAAGCCCGGCACGCGTCTGCCGCCGCAGCGCGAACTGGCCGACTTTCTCGACGTCAACGTCAGTACCGTGGCCAAAGCCTTCAAGCTCTGCGAGCTCAAGGGGCTGCTCACCGCCACCGTCGGCAGCGGCACGTTCGTGGCGTACAGCGCGCTCACCGACAAACGGTTTCTCGAACGCGCCGAAGGAGTGCACGTTATCGACATGGGCAGCGTCCAGCCGGAGGATTCTGCCAACGCCGCGCTGCTGGAGATGGCCCGCTCACTCTTCCGCAGCGACGAGGCCGCCGCGCTGTTCAGCTTCCACGCCCAGGGCGAGGACGAGTGGCAGAAGGACGCCGCCGTTACGTTCATGCGCCTGTGCGGACATGAGGCGCACCGCGAGCAGATCCTGTTTGCCAACGGCGCCCAGAATGCGATCTCGGCCATCTTCGCCTCGCTGTTCCGCCGCGGCGAAAAGATCGCCGTGGACGACCACACTTATCCCGGCGTCAAGTCGGCCGCCGCCATGTTCGGCGTCAAACTCGTCCCCGTCAGGAGCGGCGATGAGGGCATGGAACCGGCCGACCTCGAACGTCTTTGCCGCAGCGAAAAGATCCACGGCGTCTACCTGATCTCCGCCTGCCACAACCCCACCACTGCCACGCTCCCGGAAGACCGCCGCCGCGAGATCGCCGCCGTTTTGCGCGCCCACGACGCGCTGCTGATCGAGGACGGCACCAACCAGCTCATGCAGCGCGGCGTGCCCTCCGTGTCGAGTTTCGTGCCGGAGCGCAGCCTCTACATCGCCACGATGTCGAAAGTGATCGCTCCGGGGCTGCGCGCCGCCTGCGTGGCCGTGCCCGACGCCTGCAAAGAGGCCGTCGCCGGCGCGCTGTACAGCCTCAACGTCGGCGTCGTGCCGATGATGGCCGAACTGGCGGCCCGCGTCATCGCCTCCGGCCAGTTCGAGCGTATCATCGTCGCGCACCGGCGGCACATCGGCGAGCGCAGCCGTCTCGTGCGCGCGATTTTGCCCGACGCGATATGCCGCGGCGGCGACGCCGACATCTTCCGCTGGCTGACGCTGCCCGGACGCTTCGCGAGCGTCCAGTTCGAGCAGGCCGCTTTGGCACGGGGCGTCCGCGTCGCCGCCGCCGAACGCTTCGCCGTCGGCAAAACGCCGCCCGCCCGCGCCGTGCGCGTCGCCTTCTGCACGCCGCCGCGCGACCAACTCGAAAAAGGGCTGCGCGTCCTTGCCGAATTGATCGCCGATTAGCCGTCCAAAAACAAAAGCGTTTGCCATGCAATTTTATTATTGCATGGCGATTTTCTTTGCTCTATAATACGGCGTGCAGTGAAAGAGCGCTTCCGCGCCGGCGGCGCGGAAAAAGGGATCCAGCCGCCGACTGTCGTGCGATGAAAATGTTCCACGTGGAACATTTTCATCGCACAGCGGCCGTCAACGCCGGTCATTTTCAAGGAGGCAATGAGGATGAAATTTTTCGGGAAAACCGTCGCCGCGCTTGCGGCGCTTGCAACCGTGCCGCTGGCGGCCCGCGCCGATTTGCGCGTGGCCACCGCCAGTACCTACCCGCCCTACGAGTTCCTCAACGAAAAAGGCGAATTGGACGGCTTCGACAAAGATTTGATGGAAGAGATCGGCCGCCGTCTCGGCGAAAAGATCGTCTGGCTCGACACGGGCCATTACGACATGGTCATCCCCTCGCTGGTCACCGATCGCGCCGACGTCATCGCCGCCGGCATGAGCGCCACGCCCATCCGCGCCAAGCGCGTGCTCTTCTCCACTCCCTACGTGCCCACCATGGCCTCCTTCGTCACCGCGCCCAACGTCGCCGTGAAAAAGCTCGAAGACCTGCGCGGCCTGCGCGGCTGCGTGCCCGTCGGCACCACGCAGGACGTTTTCCTCACGCCGCTGGCGGGCGAACTCGGCTTCCAGATCAAAAACTTCGCCAAGATCGAAGAGTGCCTGTGGGACATCGTCACCGGCCGCAGTGACTTCACCCTCATGGACGTGCCCGTGGCCGACAAGATCCTCGAACTGCCCAGCTTCAAAGGCAAGGCCGTGCGCGGTTACACCTTCCAGCTCACCGGCGCCGGCAAAGCGCTGGCCGTCAACCTCGGCAACACCGCGCTGAAAAACAAACTCGACGGCGCCATCGCCGCCATGGAAGCCGACGGCACCCTCCCCGCCCTGCGCGAGAAGTGGAAGCAGGGAAAAAAGTAATCCGCGCGCCACAATCCGCTTTATAAAGACCGAGTCCCCCGAACTGATGGAAGTTCGGGGGGCTCGATTTTCTGGAGTAATCATTTCAATTCAGAATCCGGAATCAATCAGCAATATTGACATCACATGAGTATTGTTTACAATGTTATCTATTATCAGCGCAAGGCCGGTTCTTCTGTTCGCGTTCCGTTTATTCTCAATAAAAGGAGACGTACCGTCAATGATCATCAATCCCAGCGTTGTCACTCTGTCCAATGAGGAACTTGCCGCCATCGAGGAGGCCGAACCGGCGACAATCGGGCACTTCCGCAATTTCGGCTTTAACACTGCGCCGCTTTTTATCTCCCTCCCGGGCAAAAGGTTTACCGGGCGCGCCGTGACCGTCAAGCTGGCGTCCAATGATTCCACCCTGCTGCACAAAGTCACCGAAATGGTCGGCCCCGGCGACGTGCTTGTGATCGACCGCGCCGGAGACCAGCAGTACGCCGCTTTGGGCGGAGTGGTTTCCTGGGCGCTGCACATCAGCGGTGTAGAAGGAGTCATCGTCGACGGAGCCGCCACCGATATCGAAGAGATCCGCGAGATGGGGCTGGTCGTATTGTATCGCCGTCTGTCAGCCATCACCACGCGCCTGTTCGGTCTTGACGGCGAGATCAACACGACCGTCAGTTGCTGCGGCGTAACGGTCAATCCCGGCGACATCATCGTGGCCGACGAAAACGGTTTCGTGGCGCTTCCCGCCGGCGAGGCCGCGGCTGTTTGCAAGAAAGCCATCGAGATTCAGAACGCCGAGCCCGGCAAAAAGGATCGCATTGCCAAGGGCGAACATATGGCCGACGTGACTCGCGCCGGCGCTCTGATCAAAGAATATTTCGAGAAAAACGCCAAATAAGGAGAGAACCGACCATGAGCAAATTTTTAATGGCCGTGCTGCAGATCGACTCGCAGGCCGATAAGAAAGCCAATCTCGACAAGGTCGGCCGTTTTATCGACGAAGCGGCGTCTCATGGCGCGCGGTTCGTCGCCATGGCGGAGAACATTCACTACTGCGGCCCAAAGGATGGCGTCTTCGCCAGCGCCGAACCGATTCCCGGGCCGATGAGCGAATTTTTCGCCGCCAAAGCCAAGCAGCACAGGATCTGGCTGCACTGCGGCAGTATCGGCGAAGTCGTTCCCGGCGAGAGCAGGCTCTACAACACGACGCTGCTTTACAATCCTCGGGGAGATTTGGCCGCCCGCTACGAAAAGATCCACATGTACGACGTGGAGATCGAGAACGGGCCTTCCACGCGCGAGTCGGACACGAAAAAACCGGGGCATAAGATCGTCGTCGCCAACACCGAGTTCTGCAAAGTGGGGCTGTCGATCTGCTACGACATGCGCTTCCCCGAAATGTACCGCATCATGGCCCTTCAAGGCGCGAAGGTGATGTTCGTGCCAGCCAACTACACGCTGTTCACGGGCAAGGACCACTGGGAATGCATCCTCAAAACCCGCGCCATCGAGAATCAATGCTACGTGGTCGCTCCCGCTCAGATCGGCAAGAAGCCGGCGTTCCAGGCCTACGGCCGTTCCATGATCATCAATCCCTGGGGCGTCACGGTCGCCTGCGCCGAAGACCGCGAAACGATCATCTACGCCGAGATCGATCCCGATTATGTAAATCAGATCCGCGAACAGCTGCCCAGCCTCAAAAACCGGCAGCCGGGCGCTTACGTATGGCCGGCTGAGTGATTTCCACCGAAAGTCCTTTCTCTGTCACTGAACACAGCGAACCATTCGCTGTGAATTTCGAAAAGGAGAGTATTCTGATGCTGAAACGTATCGCTCTGTCCCTGCTTTGCGTCTGCGCCGCCATGAACGCCGTTCCTTCCGAAGCCGCGACGAAACTTCGCCTCGGCAACAAGATGATCGAGGATCACTACGAGAGCCAGGCTTTGAAGATGATGGCCGAGAACGTAAAAACCCGTACCAACGGCGAAGTGGAGATTCAATGTTACTTCGGCGAAGTTCTCGGCGACAACAAGAAACAGATCGAGAACATGGTCCGCGGCGTACAGGATTTCTACGCCGACGGCTACGGCTATTACGATATGTACTCGCCCCTCGTGCGCGTGTCCTCGCTGCCCTACATATTTCGCGACAACGAGCACTATCGGCGTTTTCTGCTCAGCGACGTCGAGAAAGAAATCGAGGAGCCCCTGCTCAAGAAAGCGGGACTTCGCGTCGTCGACAGGAAGCGCAACTGGCTGCGCGGTCCTTTCCGGGTCATCGCCTCGCGCAAACCGATCCGCTCGCTGGAAGACCTTCAGGGACTGAAACTGCGCATGAACTCCAACCCCACCAGCGTCAAGGCATGGGAAGCCCTTGGCTGCGCCGTCACCGTCATTCCTTATTCCGAGACGTATCTCGCCCTCAAACAGGGAACAGTGGATGCCGTCACGTGCCCGGTCGTCGACGCCTATTTTCAAAAATTCTGCGAAGTCGCTCCCTGCCTGACCGTCACGAACGAATACCCTCAGCAGGTCGCCGTGGTCATGAACGACCGTAAATTCCAGCGTTTGACAGCGGAACAGCAGGAAATCCTTCTCGACGAAGTCGACAAAGCCGGCGACTACGTGACCGAACAGGCCAACAAACGCAGCGCCGAGATCATCGAACTCATGAAAAAAGAATACAACGTCGAGATCATCGAAGTCGATCTCGCCCCATGGAGAGCGAAGATGGACGGCTTTCTCGAAGAACTCGAGAACAGCAACTATATCCCCAAAGGATTTGCCGAACGTATCCGCGCCATCCAGTAAGCCAGCTTTCCCATCTGTACGATGTGGAGCAGAGGGTCCGGGGGGACCCTCTGCTCCACATCTGGAGAGAATCTTTTGAGAGAGGGAGATCCCTGTGGCTAAGAAGATCGCAAAAATCATCGACTGGATTCTCGCCCTGAACGGCTGCCTCATGATCGCAACGGCCACGCTCCAGATCGTTTCACGCATGATGGGGCGTCCTGTCGCGTGGACGGTGGAACTGCTGACGTTTTTGGGTTTGTTCTCCATCATTCCCGGCGTCGCCTCGCATTTCCTCAAGAACACCGAGCCCCGGGTCGGCATTATCGTGGACTATCTCCCCCGTACGCTGCGGCGTCTTACTGAATTTGCCATCAACGCCGCCTGCGTCGTTTTCGGCTTTATCCTGCTGTACGCCACCTACGACTACACCGGCCTTGTCGGCATGGGCACGCCCGAACAGTACCTTCCCTTCCCGCCCGAGACCAACTTGCTGCCCGTCTATCTGCTGAGTTTTGCCGTCATTTGGAACGGCCTGTACAACCTGCACCGCATCGCCGTCGGTAAAATTGAAAAATCCGGTCCTGCGCCCGAAGGAGGAGAGCGGTAAATGGTATCCGTCGGTCTCATTTCAACGCTGATCATGATGCTGTTCCTCAAAGCGCCGGTCATTGTCGCCATGGGTACGTCGGTCGCCGTGGGCTGTTGGCTGGGAGACTTGCCGCTGTATCTGATCGCGCAAGGCGTCATCGACGGTTCCATGTCCTGGAGCCTTCTGTCCATTTTCTTCTTCATGATGGCCGGCAACATCATGGACGTCTGCGGCGTCGCCGATCAGATCTTCAGCTTCGCCAATGCCTGCGTGGGGCACTGGCCCGGCGGACTGGCGCACGTCAACTGTCTGTGTTCCATGGTCTTCGCCGGCATTTCCGGCGCGGCCGCCGCTGACTGCGCCGCGCTCGGGCCGATCGAGATCAAGTCCATGACCTACAAGGGATATGACTTGAGATACAGCACCGGCATCACGCTGGCGTCATCCATGGTCGGGCCGATCATCCCGCCCAGCGTGTTCTTTATCATGTTCGGCGTCGTTACCAACACGTCCATCGCCAAACTGTTCATCGCCGGCATTGTTCCCGGCGTCGTCATCAGCCTGGCGCTGATGCTTGTCTGCGCGCGCATCTCCATCAGACGGCCCGACATTTTTCCGCGCGGCAGTTACACCCCTATGAAGGAACGTTGGCGCATCTTCAAAAAATCGGTATGGTCGCTGCTGGCTCCCGTTATTATCGTCATCGGCATGACCTCCGGTTCCGTCAGCCCCACCGAAGCCGGCGTCGTGGCCGTACTTTACTCGCTGCTGCTGGGCGCCATTTACCGCACGCTGAAGTGGAACGCGCTGTGGAACGCCGTCAGAGATTCGATGATCATGGCCGCCTCGAGCCTGATCCTGTTCGGTTTCGCCTCCACCATGTCCTACATTCTCACCATGGAGATGCTGCCCACAAAACTAGCGACGCTGATCCTCAGCCTGACGCAGAACAAGTACCTCGTGCTTTTTCTGATCGATCTGCTGCTTCTGGTTCTGGGCTGTTTCATGTCCGCTTCCAGCGCCATGATCTTGCTCACGCCCATCCTTCTGCCCTTGATGGAAAAACTCGGCGTCAGCACGATCCAGCTGGGAGTGTTGATGTGTTTCGCCCTCACTATCGGCATCGCCACTCCGCCCGTCGGCATGGGGCTGTATATCCTTGCAGACATCACGCACCAGAAGATCGAAGAGGTTTTCGAAGGCTTCATGCCCTTCTTCCCCGCGCTGGTCGTCATGCTCATCGTGCTGACGCTGGTGCCGCAGATTTCCACCTGGTTGCCCAATCTGCTGATGCCCTAGTATATATTGCTCGATCGAAATCCCGTCTTTTTCGTAAAATTCCCGCGTCCTCTCAAAGCATCCTTATAAAAAGTTTGAATTTAAGGGCGCCGTGAATCTTCCTCGGGACGCTCTGCCCATTTAATATTTTAATCGAGAAACTGTATCAGCTTTTGACATGACAATGTCATTCGCTCCTGTTTCATGAACGGTATTATCTCAGCGTGACACTTTCTTTGAACAGTTACGAGTGACATTATCACTGAACAAGGTAAATTTTCAGAGTAAATGCAACCTCGTCAAAGTAAATGCGACGGGGTTGCATTTACTTTGACAGGACAAAAGCAGCAAGCAGTCATTACGAACACATAATAACGATCAAGATTGCGCTAACGGAGCAAATTCAAGGGGATGAAAAGCTGTTACGAGGAAATTGTCCGAAAAAAGAGCATACAAAAGTGACCCTCAACTGAAA
>NZ_RAWT01000039.1:0-25312 GCF_003612005.1 Pyramidobacter sp. CG50-2 | reverse complement strand
ATCATCCTCGCTCAACTTGCATGTGTTAAGCACGCCGCCAGCGTTCGTCCTGAGCCAGGATCAAACTCTCCGTTGAAAATTGATCGAGCTCATACACTAGCTGTCTCTTCTTCACCATATTCACTTTTCAAGGTGCTGCATCGCAGCCGATTTCGGCGCGACCGGGATAATATACCACTACTCTTTTAAGAATGCAAGCCCCGATTTGTCATCTCGATTCGATTGCAAAAACATCGTTCCGATCCGGTCGAACACTGCTGCGCTTCGATTTTCTCCTCGATTTTTCTCTCCCGTACTTCGCCCAGAGATTTGACTGACTTTTTTTTTCCGCTAGAATAGACGATGCTGTGTTCGTTGTTACTCTGAATTACTGAGGTGAATCCCGTGAATAGCAGCAATAACGTTAAAGGGGGGCGCGCTGCACCGCAGAGGCCGAAGACTTCTGCAAAAGTACCCCAAAAGAGGAAAAAATCGTTTCTGAACAAATTTCTGATGTGGTTGGGGATGACGCTCCTCGTCTGTATCGCAGTGGTTTCTGTAGGATTGGCTTTATACATCAATAAGATTTCGGATACGTTGCCAACTGACGATGAGATTCTTGCTTATCGAGCGAATGAAGCCAGCATCGTTTACGACCGCAAAGGCCGCGTGATCACGGAGCTGTACGTTGAGAACCGGAAGCCCATGAAGCTGGAACAGTTCTCAAAGTGGATGGTGATGTCGATTCTCGCGGCGGAGGATTCTCAGTTTTACTCTCACAAGGGAATCCGGCCGCTGGCAATTCTGCGTTCGCTGTTTAGCGGCGAAGGCGGACAGGGGGCCAGCACGATCACGCAGCAGCTGGCGAGAAATCTCTTTTTGTCGAGTGAAAAGAGTCTGGACCGCAAAGCCAAAGAAGCCATCATTTCTCTCCACATGGAAAGGCTCTATTCCAAAGATAAACTGCTTGAGACGTATCTCAACGCGATCTATTTCGGTCATGGCGCCTGGGGCATCGACGCGGCGGCTCACAGCTACTTCAACAAGAGCGCCAGCGATCTGACGCTCGGCGAGGCTTCGATTTTGGCAGGCCTGGTCGCCGCTCCCGAAAAATATTCTCCAATCAGGAACATGAGCCTGGCCAAAGCTCGCCAGAACTATGTGCTGAACCGCCTGGTCCATTTGGACTGGATCACTCGGGAAGAAGCAAATGCCGCCGCTCAAGAGCAGTTGAAATTCAACGAACGGACCGAGAAGAGCAAGCTCGCTTTCAATAAAGCGCCCTATTTTGTGAGCCACATTCTCTTCAAAGAGTTGATCCCGGTTTACGGCAGCGACAAGATTTACAAGGGCGGCATGAGGATCTACACGACCCTGGATCTCGACGTGCAGCAAGCGGCGGAGGAGTCCATGGAAAAGTTGAAAAGCGAAGGCGGGCTCGTCGCGCTTGATCCGACAGACGGAGCGGTCCTCGCTCTGGTCGGCGGCAAAGACTTCGAACAAAGCAAATTCAACCGGGTGACGCAGGCGTTCCGGCAGAGCGGTTCGGCTTTCAAGCCAATTGTTTATGCGGCTGCGCTTGAAGCCGGCTACCGCCCGATTGACCACATTATGGACACGCCGATTTCACTGCGCGTTCCCAATTCATCGGGACCTGCCTGGACGCCGCATAATTTCAGTGAAACGTATGTGGGAGAAGAAACGCTGCTCAACGCTCTGGCCCATTCACATAACACTCCGGCGGTGCGCCTAACCTATATGCTGGGGCCGATGACCGTCGTCGAGACGGCCCGGCGTATGGGGATCTCTTCGCCGTATTTGACCCCTACGCTTTCCGTTGGTTTGGGGGTCGCCAGCGTCACGCCGCTGGAAATGGCCGTCGTCTACTCGGTTTTCGCCAATAACGGCAGCCGCGTCGAGCCCTACTTCGTTCGAGAGATCCGCAGTCGCGAGGGAAAAGTTCTTCAGCAGAATTCCCCGAAGATCACAGAAGCCCTTCAGCCTGGTACGGCAATGATCGCTCGTTCGATGCTCCAGGAAGTCATCCGCGCCGGTACCGGCAGCAAAGCGCGCCTTGCCGGATTCGAAATGTTCGGTAAGACCGGCACGACAAACGATTACACCGACGCATGGTTCGCCGGCGGCGTCCCCGGACTGGTCGCCGTCGTTTATGCGGGAAATGATGACCTGAAACCGCTTGGCGGCAAAAACGCGACGGGCAGTCACGTTGCCCTTCCCGTATGGTCCTCGTTCATCAGAAGCGCCGTCAAAATCCTCGAAACGCCCCAAGTCTTTCCCAGAGAGCTTTCCGACGAGGAAAGCGGCGTCAGGGTCATGCGCGTATGCGTCGAAAGCGGTTTTCCGGCCTCGCCGGAATGCAAAAAAGTCACCAATATCTACATGCCTGCGGACAGAATCCCCATCGCCCCCTGTCCGCTCCACGCCGAGGGCGCGGCAGAGGCGGAAGATCCCAACGCACCGCAACTGCTGCTTTTGGATCAAGATAAGACAGATCTCGAAGCCGTCAAGAAGGATGAAGAACTCCTGGTCTCCCAAGATCAGCTTCCGATTTTCGATCCCTCCCAGATTCCGCCGCCCGTTCCTCCCGCCCCCGACCTCCCGCCAGCAGAGGGGAACAGCACTGGCAGCTGGCGCGATTACATCAAAAAGGACGACCGTTCCGTTGAAGAACGGTATCAGGAACTGCTCAAAAAATACAATATTCAATAACGAAAAGTCCGAAGGCCGGCTTCGCACCATGCCTTCGGACTTTTTCAATCCACTGCGGTCATACGCGTTTTCGATAATAGAGAAAGAAGAAGCCCGCAGTAGCGGGCTTCTTCTTTCTCTCGATTTGGCTTTTAACAGCGCACCACCGTCTAGTACATGCCGCCCATGCCGGGGCCCATGCCGCCGGCCGGATCGGCCTTCTTCTCCTCGGGCTTGTCAGCCACGAGGACTTCGGTGGTCAGGATCATCTTGGCAATGGAAGCGGCGTTCTCGAGAGCGCTGCGGGTCACCTTGACGGGGTCGATGATGCCTGCTTTGATCAGGTCGACATACTCACCGTTGGAAGCGTCAAGGCCATGACCTTCCTTAAGGGAACGAACTTTCGCGACAACGACGTCACCCTGCAGGCCGGCGTTGGTCGCGATCAGATGCAGAGGCGAAGACAGCGAGTTGAGCACGATGTTGGCGCCCGTGCGCACGTCGCCCTTCAGTCCCTGCTTCTCGATCTCCTTCTCAAGATCCTCGACGCAGTTGACGAGAGCCACACCGCCGCCGGCCACGATGCCTTCCTCAACGGCCGCGCGGGTGGCGGAAAGCGCGTCGTCGATACGAAGCTTCAGTTCCTTCTGCTCGGTCTCGGTGGCGGAACCGACCTGAATGACGGCTACGCCGCCGACTAGCTTGGCAAGGCGCTCTTTGAGCTTTTCCTTGTCGTAGTCGGAAGTGGAGTTCTCGATCTCGGTGCGGATCTGAGCGGCGCGGTTGCGGATGTCGTCCTTGTTGCCGCTGCCGTCGACGATGGTGGTGTCTTCTTTGGTGATGCGGATCTTCTTGGCGCGGCCAAGTTTGGACAGCTCGACGTTCTCGAGCTTTTCGCCGAGGTCGGAAGTGACCACCTCGCCGCCGGTGACCACAGCGATATCCTGCAGCATGGCCTTGCGTCTCTCGCCGAAGCCGGGGGCCTTGACGGCCACGGCAGTCATGGTGCCGCGCAGTTTGTTGACGACGAGGGTCGCCAGAGCTTCGCCTTCCACGTCCTCAGCGATGATCAGCAGAGGCTTGCCGGTCTGCAGAACTTTTTCGAGGATCGGCAGCAGATCTTTGACGTTACTGATCTTGCCGTCGTGGATAAGCACATAGGCGTCTTCGAGCGAAGCTTCCATGCGCTCGGGGTCGGTGACCATATAGGGGCTGATGTACCCCTTGTCGAACTGAAGTCCGTCGACGGTCTCCAGCGTCGTGCCGGTGGTCTGGCTGTCCTCGACGGTGATGACGCCGTCGCGGCCGACTTTCTCCATGGCTTCGGCGATGATGGCGCCGATGGCCTTGTCGTTGGCGGAGATCGAAGCGACCTGGGTGATGTCGTCCTTGCCGTTGACCTGGTGAGCCATCGCCTTCAGGTGCTCGGTCACAGCGTCCACAGCCACGGAAATGCCGTTGCGCAGGTAAATGCCGTTGGCGCCGGCGGCCACGTTCTTCATGCCCTCGCTGATCATCTCGCGGGCCAGCACGGTCGCGGTGGTCGTGCCGTCGCCGGCCACGTCGTTGGTCTTGGAAGCGACTTCCTTGAGAAGCTGAGCGCCCATGTTCTCGAAGGGATCTTCAAGCTCGATCTCCTTGGCGATGGTCACGCCGTCGTTGGTGATGGCGGGAGAACCGAATTTTTTGTCCAGCACGACGTTGCGGCCTTTGGGGCCGAGGGTCACGCCGACGGTATCGGCAACCTTGTTGATGCCGCGCTCGAGCGCACGACGGGATTCTTCGCCAAAAGCAAGAATTTTAGCCATTTATGAATTCCTCCTGAAAAAATAATGATGTCTGTCCGAAAAAACTAGTCAATCACCGCAAGAACGTCGCGCTCGCTGAAAATCACGAGCTTCTCGCCGTCAAGCTTGATCTCCGTGCCGGAATACTTGCTGAAAACGATACGGTCGCCGACTTTCACTTCAAGGGGAAGCTTCTGACCATTGTCGAGAATGCGCCCCGTTCCGACGGCGATGACTTCGCCTTCCTGAGGTTTTTCCTGCGCGGTATCCGGCAGATAAAGACCGCTCTTGGTCTTTTCTTCTCCGCTGACGACTTTGACGACGATACGATCCGCAAGGGGTTTCAACTGCATTATTTATTCCTCCTATACTGAGTTCGACAAAAATCTCCGAAGTGATTTTTTATTAGCACTTAATCACTTCGAGTGCTAACAATGGTTATGATACAATTTTGGCGGTCAAATTCAAGAGTGATCACAGAAAAATATTTTATCTTTTAGCGATTTTTCGCGATAAAATTTCGTTTATCAGCTGTTTCCTACCGTATGCTGCTCTTTCGCTTAATCATGTAAAAACAATCGCGACGCGGCCTTGTCCATAAAATAAAGAGAGCAACCACAGCGGATTGCTCTCTTAAAAATCATTGCTCCGTCGGGACGCGATCCCCGGACGCGAAGCGCGAGAAATGTTCCCGACAATAACGATGGATCTCCCCCGCGGTCGCCAAGTTCAGCACTTCATCAGCACAGGCGCGCATTTCTTCGGTTTTCAACAGCGAAAGGATCCACTGGGTGCGCAGCATCTCGGAAGGGTTGACGCTGAAAGAACGCAGTCCCATGCCGAAAAGGATCGGACTCAGCAGGGGATCTCCCGCCATTTCTCCGCACAAACTGACGGGCTTGCCCGCCGTCGCGCCATTTTTGATGGTGGTCTGCACAAGGCGCAGGACCGAGGGCGAGAATGGCGAATAAAGGTAAGACAACGCCGAGGCCAAGCGGTCGACGGCCATGGTGTATTGGATCAGGTCGTTGCTGCCGATGCTGAGAAAGTCGCATTCGCACGCGATCAGATCGGAAATGACGGCGGCCGAAGGCGTCTCCACCACGACGCCGACTTTAGTGCGGGGATTGAAGGCCGTCCCTTCCCGGCGAAGTTCCTCCTTGACGTCATCAATCACGGCTTTTGCCGAACGCACTTCGTCAATGGCCGAAATCAGCGGCAGCAGGATGGAAACGTCCCCGTAGGCGCTGGCGCGCAGAATGGCCTTGATCTGGCTGCGGAAGATGTCCACGCGCGACAACGAATAACGAATCGCCCGATGGCCGAGCGCCGGGTTCTTCTCTTCCGGCATGTTCAGATAGGAGGGGATCTTGTCGCCGCCGATGTCAAGCGTGCGGAAGACCACCGGACGGCCCTTCATGGCCAGCAGCGCTTTCTTGTACTCCCAGAACTGTTCCCCTTCCGCCGGCAGATGCGCGCGGGTCAGATAAATGTATTCCGTCCGATAAAGTCCGACGCCGTGCCCGTCAACTTCCACGATCGACTTGATATCCGCATCGGAAGCCGCGTTGCCGTAAACTTTCAACAGCACCCCGTCGGCGCTGCAAGCCGGCCGTCCCACAAAACTGCGCAACCGCTGCTGAAACAGACTCTCCCGTTCCTGTCGCGCGCGACATTCCCGGATCGTTTTCTCGTCCGGGTTGATAAAAACATCGCCATTATTGCCGTCGACAATGATAAAATCGCCGCGATATACGTCGTCGGCGACTCCGCTCAGCCCCACCACGGCAGGCTTGTGCTGATTGCGGGCCATGATGGTGGCATGAGAACCGATCGTTCCCTCTTCACAGATCAACCCGACAATATTATTCTTCTGGATCAGCGAGATCTCCGCTGTGCCCATGCTTTTGCAGACAAGGATCAGGCCTTCCCGCTCGTCCCTGAGCAGGTCACCGCCTTCGATATGCAGAAGCAGACGGCACACGCGCGCCGAAACGTCTTTGACGTCATCAGCCCGGGCCTTCAGGCAGTCGTTGTCCATATTCTCGAAGACCTGAGCGAACTTTTCCGCCACGGTCTTGACAGCCCATTCGGCGTTGACGTTCTGAGCGACGATCATGTCTCGAATCTCACCGAGAAATTCCGGATCTTCGAGCATCACGCCATGGACGCGGTACAAATCGGGTCCCGCTTCGTCTCCGTCAACAACGGCCGTCTTCTCGTCGCCATAAAGCCGTCGGATCTCTTCGCTGGCCGTCGCTACGGCCAGGTTCAGACGCTCCACTTCCCCTTCGGTGTCGTCGACATAGTCTTTTTCTATCTCGAGCTGTTCCTTCCAGTCGACGTAAACTTGCCCCATGACAATTCCCGGAGATACGCCCAGCCCCTTCACGCAATTTCCTCCCTCGCCCCTGTACAGAATTCTAAAGACAAGATATCACAGACAAACGCTCAGATCAACGCTCGATTCCATCGCGGGCCATGACCCCGGCGTCGTAGTAGTGCTTGATCAGCTTCATTTCGGTCACGAGGTCGGCACGTTCAATGAGCCAACGAGGCGCATAACGCCCCGTCAAAAGCAGCTCCGTTCTTCCGGGACGTTCATCCAAAAAGTTTTCTACCGTTTCATCGGAGACCAATCCGAACCACAGCGCCACGTTGATCTCGTCGAGCACGACCAGATCGTACCGCCCGGAGAGCATGGCCTGCCGGCAGATTTCCAGTCCCCGCCGCGCCATCTCTCGGTCTTTCTCGGTCATTTCCTCACGACGAAGGCAGCGGGGACCGCCGAACGTCTGCAGGTCGATCTGCGGCAGCGCCGAGAGGGCGCGATGCTCGCCATAAAGCTGTCCTTTCATGAACTGCCCGAAGAAAACGCGCCCGCCGTTCCCGGCCATGCGGAGGGCAAGCCCCAGCGCCGCCGTGGTTTTGCCCTTGCCGTTGCCCGTATAAACTTGCACGAAACCGCGTTCGAGCATGTTCAGGCTCCCATGATGCGGCTGCGGAAGACGAAGAACACGGCGCCGAGAATGCAGAGCATCGCCCACAGGTAATCGAGCGTCAGTTTTTCCTTTAAATAGAAGGTAGAAAACGGCACGAAAACGGTCAGGGCGACGACCTCCTGCAGAATTTTCAACTGCCCCACCGAGAGCGCCTGATGCCCGATCCTGTTCGCGGGCACCTGCAGGCAGTACTCGAAGAACGCGATCCCCCAGCTGGCAGCGGCCGCGACGAACCACGGCCGGTCGGCGAGGCTTTTGAGATGACCATACCAGGCAAACGTCATAAAAACGTTGCTGCAGCACAATAAAACCGCGCAGACAAGAACCGATTTCAAATGGATTCCTCTTTTCCGCTCAGACTCTCAGGGAAAAAACGACGGCAGCGCCTCCGCTTTTCCGCTCGCAGTCCGTCACAGCGTTTCCTTTTCGCTGGACTGAAGGACAACCACGGCCACGTCGGCGGGGACTTTTTTGGCAAAAGCCTGCGGATCCGCCATAATGTTGGGAAACGTGTTGTAATGCATGGGGATGACTTCACGGGGATGGATCATTTCCGCCGCTTGCGCCGCTTCGTCGGCGTTCATCGTGTAGGTTCCGCCGATCGGCAGCAGCGCGACGTCGATCGCCATGGAACGCAGCTCTTTCATGCCGTCGAAGAGCATGGTGTCGCCCGCGTGATAAACCTTGTGCTTATCGACTTCGATCACGTAGCCGCAGGGTTCGCCGTCAGGCAGTTCCTGCCCGTCGGCCTGAATCGACGAGGTGTGGACCGCGGGCACGACAGCGACCTTGCCGAACAGGAAGTTTCGGCTCTCGCCACTTTTCATCACCGTGATCGTTTCCGGATTCACGCCTTGTGATCTTAGATACTCGGCGATCTTATCGTTGCAGATCACGGCACATTCGGTTTGTCTGGCGATAGCCGCCGCGTCCCGCAGATGATCGGCATGTCCGTGCGTCAGCAGCATCGCGTCAAGCGCGATGAAATCATCCGCCGTACAGCAGGCATAGGGGTTGCCCGTGAAAAACGGATCGATCACGATCGAACTGTAATCGCTCTGGATCTTGAAGCTGGCATGACCTAAAAACTGAAGCTGTGTTGCCATAGCGCACACCCTCCCTCAAAATTTAACGCAGATTCGTGATTTTTATTACAAATAAATATATTAGCATAAAAAGAGTCCGCGTGCTCCTATTATACGATTAAATTTCATGCCGGTTCTCGTCGTGTTTTTTATACAAAGCTCATCCCGCCATTCGGCGACAAACTTCAAACCGACACGCGCCTCCGCGCAAAAAGCGCCGTCCCTCTTTCGAGAGACGGCGCTTTTTGCACGGCCGATATATTCCGACTCAAAGTTTGAAGTCTTCGATACGGAACATATCCGTATAGGTCGGATAAGGCCACAACTCTTTGGCAATGAGCCGCTCGGCTTCATCGCTGTCGGCGCGGATCGATTCCATCAGCGACGCGCCGTCGCCGGCGAGAGTCTTCGCGGCGGCGTGAGCGTCTCCGTCCTTGACCGAGCCCGCCACGGCGTCCAGCATTTCCAGTTTCTCAAGGATGCCGCATTTGATCTCCGCCAGACGTTTCAGATTCTTCTCCCATGGGGCGATATGGGCACGCAGTTCCACCGGCAGGGCGGACAGCGCGCCGGCTTCGCAGGCCAGCTGTTTCGAAATGGCCGGCAGCACGCCCTCGAACATCATCGCGCGCAGCACGCCGATCTCCGTCAGCATCGTTTCATTGTACTGTTCCAGACGCACCTCATGATAAGCGACGATCTCGCGGTCCGTCATGATCCCCAGATTCGCCAGCAGATCGCGATGTTCTCTGATCAGATACTGATCCAGAGCTTCGACCGTATTCCTGCACACCGGCAGGCCGCGGCGCTTCGCCTCTTCGATCCACGCCGCGTCGTAACCGTTGCCTTCAAAGCGCACGTTCGCCGATTCCTCCCAAGCGTCTTTGATCACGGCCAGCGCCGCGTCAGCCACGTCCGCCCCGCCGATGAGACGCGACTCCAGCGCCGTACAGAAGCGCTCGATTCCTTCGCTCCAGGCAGCCAGCATCACGGTCAGCGGGCCGCCGAG
Source organism: Pyramidobacter sp. CG50-2 (assembly GCF_003612005.1). Taxonomy (NCBI): domain Bacteria; kingdom Thermotogati; phylum Synergistota; class Synergistia; order Synergistales; family Dethiosulfovibrionaceae; genus Pyramidobacter; species Pyramidobacter sp. CG50-2. Next base: position 15,741 of record NZ_RAWT01000039.1, on the reverse strand, counting down.
CGCCTGCGGAGCGCCGACGCCGCGGAACTCCCATTTGTTGCCCGTGAAGGCGATCGGCGAGGTGCGGTTACGGTCGCTGACGTCTCTGTTCAGCGTCGGCAGACGGTCCAGGCCGAGATCGATGGACCCCTTCGCCGTCATGTCTTCGTTGAGGCCTTGGGCCAGACCGTTCAAAGCCCGGTCGATCTGCGAGCCGACGTAGACGCTCATGATCGCCGGAGGCGCTTCATGCCCGCCAAGACGATGGCTGTTGCCCGCCGAAGCGATGGACGCGCGCAGCAGGCCGCCGTGCCGGCTGACGCCGAGCAGGAACGAGGCGATAAAAGAAAGGAACTGGACATTGCGCCGCGGGTTGCTGGTCGGCTTGAGCAGATTGCGCCCTTCGCTGTCGCGCAGCGAAACGTTCAGGTGCTTGCCGCTGCCGTTGACGCTGGCGAACGGCTTTTCATGCAGCAGCAGCTGGAAATGGTGGCGGCGCGCCATCTTGCGCATCACTTCCATGAGCATCTGGTTCTGGTCGCAGCCCTGATTGGCTTCCGAGAGGACGGGCGCGAACTCGAACTGCCCGGGAGCCACTTCGTTATGGCGGGTTATCAGCACTTGGCCGAGGCGGTACATATCGCGCTCGACGTCCTCCATGAAGGCGAGGACACGCGGATGGATCGCGCCCAGATAATGGGCTTCCACGGCCTGAGCCTTGGGCGACGGCGCGCCGATCAGGGTGCGGCGGCACAACTCGATGTCCGGACGGCGGCGCGCCTTTTCCTCGTCGACGAGGAAATATTCCTGCTCCGCGCCAATGGTCACGTCGACGGAACGCACAGTACGGTTGCCGAACAGTTTGAGCAGACGCATGGCCCGTTCCTGGATGGCGCCGATGCTTTTCAGCAGCGGCGTTTTCATGTCCAGCGGCGTACCGTCGTAGGAGATGAATACCGAAGGGATGCAGAGCGTGCCGCCTTTGTGGCTGAGGACGATGAATGCCGGGCTGGAAGGATCCCAGGTGCAGTAGCCGCGCGCCTCAAAGGTGTTTCTCATGCCGCCGGAAGGAAAGGACGAGGCGTCGGGCTCGCTCTGGATCAGTTCCTTGCCGCTGAACGTATGGATCGGATGCCCTTCCCCGTCGAGATTGAGAAAGGCCATATGACGTTCCGCCGTGACTTCCGTCCGCGGCTGGAACCAATGGGTGTAGTGCGTCGCTCCCTTGGAAAGGGCCCATTCCTTCATAGCCGCCGCCACGTAGTCGGCAATCGAACCGTCGAGCTTGCCGTCTCCCTCGACCGCCGTCATCAGGCGCCGGTACACGTCTTCCGGCAAACGCTCCTTCATGGCCGCTTTGTCGAAAACATGCATTCCGAAAATCTCCGCAGGACGGGTTACGCCTTCATCCATTTGCTCTGACCTCCCGAAAATGTGTTTGCCGTGCCCAACCCTTCAAGGAAAGACACGAGCGTTTTTTTCGATTCATCTTTTTATGATGCAAGAGTATATCACATCCATTGGGATAAGATCATGCAGATACACACAAAATACAAATTTTATGCACATGAAAATCCATTTACATGCATGTCTTTTTGAAAAAAGACATGCACAGACAGAATTTTGACAGCACACTCATTTCCGCCGTCGATCTTTAATGCCAAGGTCAAAAAAAATGAGCCCGATACGGTCATTCAACCATATCAGGCTCTCTTTTCAGCAGTTTCCTTCATAAACGTAGGTCAGATGCCGGCGAGCGCGCTCCGCCAGGCGGTAAATCCGCGCCACCGGCGTCGGCGGTCTGTCCTGAACTTTATAGCGCGGAAAAAAGCGCGAGAGATGCAACGGCAGATTGCGGTCAAGCGACGCCAGCCAGGCCGCCAGCCGCTCGATTTCATCGTCGCCGTCGTTCTTTCCGGGCACGATCAGCGTCGTCACCTCGACGTGACAGCCGAATTCAACGGCGCAGCGGATGAAGTTCTTCACCGTTTCCAGATCGCCGCCCAGCCAGCGGTAGTACGCCTCGGTAAAGCCCTTCAGATCCACGTTCATGGCGTCGATCAGCGGCAAAAGCCGCCGCAGCGGCTCGGAAAGCAGAGAACCGTTCGTGACCAGAACGTTTTTCATCTTCCGCTCATGGATCAGCTGCGCGCAGTCGACGACAAAATCATAGCTGACTGTGGGTTCGTTATAGGTGTACGCTAAGCCGATGTTCCCGCGGACTCGGAGTGCCCCGGCCAATTCCGCCAGCTGAACGGGTTCGGCGCGCCGCACGGCAAGGCCGCTTCCGTCGGACATGGCGATGGAATCGTTCTGGCAAAAAGGGCAGCGCAAGTTGCAGCCGTAACTTCCAACCGACAGGATGAAACTGCCGGGGTAAAAGCGCCGCAAAGGCTTTTTCTCGATCGGATCCAGGGCCAGCGAGGTGATCCGGCCGTAATTTTCCTCAACGATGCGCCCGCCGCGGCACACTCTGGCGCGGCAGATGCCCCGCTGGCCTTCCTCCAACGCGCAGCGGTGGAAACACAGCTGACAGCGTTTCATCGATGACGCACGACCTCGAAGCGCTGAAGCGAGTAATTTTCGCCGCGCTCGATGCCGGCTTTGCGAAGCGCGATGTCCAGCTGCCGCTCGACGGTATCGACGCCTTCGAGGTCGGGCAGCAGCAGTCCTTTGCGGTGCCCGCTGCTAACGATCACGCCGTAGCGCCTGACGTCGAGGTCGTCTTTTGTCGCCTCTTCGGCCGGCGAAAGCACGTCCACGTCGTACACGAGCCGCGGCAGTTCCGCTTCGGTTACGGGAGCGAAGCGCGGGTCGCGCGTTCCTGCGGAGACCGCGTTGTGGAGGATCTCCTCGGCGACGGAACCTCTGACCGGCTCGATCGTCCCGATGCAGCCGCGCAGTTCGCCGGCAATCTTGACGGAGACGAAGACGCCGGCGCGGCGCTTCGTCAGATCTTCCGGCAAGCCGTCAGGGAGCTCGGCCACGCGGCCGCTCTTCACATAATGTTCCAGGCTCAGCCGCGCCAGCTTTACATAGGCGTCTTCACACGCGGCGGTCTGACGCAGTTTTTCCCGTTCCCGCCGCAGGAACAGCTGATCGAAACGCCGCCTTTCATCGACGGCACAGGGAACGAAGCAGGCCACGCCGTAACCGACGCCAAACGGTCCCTCGTAACTCAGGACCTCGCTCTCCACGTCGCAGCCGTCGAAGGCGCCCGCCATGACGACAAAAGAACGCAGACCGCATTCCGCCGCTTTTTCGCAGAAAACGGGGTCGAGCTCGAGCATGGCGCCGAAGTCGGCCGACGAAAAAATCTCCATGATCCGCCGATCAAATTCGGGCCCTTCCGGCGCAAAACCATAAGGCCCGTCGGCTTTCAATTTGTGCGACAGGTCGCCGCTGGCAACGACGACGGCCCTGCGCCCCAAACGCTCCGCCGCGCGGGCGATCGCCTTGCCGAAGTTGTAATGCTCGAGCAACGGCAGTCCCGAAAGACCGATTCTGACCACGGGGATCGCGCCGCACGACTGACAAAAGAACCGCAATGGAATCATTGTGCCATGATCGAGTTCGGCACGGCGTTCGCCCTTTTTCCCAGCAGGGATCCCGGATGCCGCCGCTTCAGACCCGATCGCTTCCGCCAGCGCGCCGTCGTAAGAAACGGCGCACGCCGCGTCGGGCCGGCCGAACGCCGCGAAGCTTCCGCGCGCCTGTTGCCCTGGCGAGATGTGAAAATAATCGCGATACATGACGGAATGGGGCGACAGGACGATCAGAACATCGGGCTTCAGCGCCGCGGCCCGGCGGGCCGCTTCACGATAGGCGTCGATGGTTGCCTGGATTCCCTTTTCCTCTCCGCGCCCGATTTCCGGAAGGATCAACGGCGGATGAGGCACCGCAAAAGCTCCAAGAATTGCCACGTGGATCACTCCTTTCACACATAGACGTTGACCCGAGCCGCTTAGCTCTCACTCCGCCATGGCGCTTTTTCACTCTCGAAATCCCGCATAAAATGCAGCAGCAGCGTCAACGCCAGCAGATCGGCGCTGCCGCCGGGACTGAGGTTCTCCGCTATGAACTGGCGGTCGAGCCGGGCGATGCCCGCCATGTCCGGCACAGTTTTTTCATCGAGCAGACGGCCGATCTCGCGTTGTACCTCACGAAAGCGGAACAAACTGGAGCGCCGGATCATGTTCGTGTCGTCCGCGGCGCCGATCAGATGCAGCAGAGTCACCGCCGCGGCGTCGTTCAGCGGCAGATTCTCCGCTAACAGCCGTTCGAAAACGGGCAGCCCGCATTCGATCACCGCGGGAAAGCCGGCCGCCGCCTCGCCGCGGATCCCCGTGACGCCGCTTTCGCGAAAAATTTTCTCGCCCGCGGACTGTCCCTGCGGAGAAAACTCATCTTTCAGCCCCGTCAGCATCTTCCGCGCCACGCCGGCCAACCGCTCCGCCGCGGCGTTTTCCCCGCGCCCCCACAGCCAGCCGCGGGCCGCGCAGATCACGCCGACGGAGAAGATCGCGCCCTTGTGAACGTTGACGCCGCCGGTCGCTTCCAGCATGAACGTTTCGGCCTCCATCCCCGGCAGCCGCAGCGATTGAAAAAGCCGCTCCGGCTCCTGTTCGGCCGCTTCGGCCCCCAGCGCGGCACAGAGGTGGAAATACGGCGCCAGCGCGCCGGCGCTGTCCATAAACGTGAAAAGGTCCATATCGCGATGCGATCCCGAGTTGAAGCGGTCCACCAGCCCCGGCTTGGGCGAAACGCAGACCTCGTACAGCAGCGCCCGTTGAGCGGCGCTCGCGACCGTATCGGCAAAACGGCCGACGGCGTCGTCGTACATCAGCTTCACGGCGGCGCAGGCCAGTTCCCGCGCCGGATGGATCCGGCGCGGCGCGCAGTCCATCGCGGCGCGCCCGCAGATCACGCACCGGCGCGGCGGCAAGCCCAAAGCTTCGCGGGAAATTTTCACCCCGTCGGAAGCCAGAACGTCCATGTCGTAGAGCCGCGACGCAGGCGAACTGACCTCGAGGGCGACAGTCAGCCTTTTGACGTCTGCCGGCGCGCCGTCGGTCAAAAGCATGGCCTCGCTGCCCGTCGGCTCGACGCGGCATGCTTTTGTGACGATCGAAATCCCGTTCCGCGCCAGATGCCGCTCCAGCCGCGCCAGCCCGTGCCGGAAAAACGACTGCGCCAGAGGAAACTGCTTGATCTCGCCCGGCATGTTCAGCGTATAACTGATCAGGCTTTTTCCGCCGCCGCGCAGCATGTCCCGTTGACGCGCCGCCCGCCGCTCGCGCGCCGCCAGCATCTGCGCAAGAGAAACGCCGTTTTCTCCAAGAATCCGTTCAACGTCCATAAAATCATCTTCCATAAAATGCCCGCAGGCAGATTTATTTTCATTATCATACTGGTTCTCATTAAAAAGAGCAAAGGCCTTCTGCCATTTTTGACGAAAACGAGCATGACCTCAGGTCGAGAGCGCGCAGAACACAAGAACAAAAATCCCCCTCGGCGATCCGAGGGGGGAACGTTTCTGATTGGTGGCGGTAACTAGATTCGAACTAGTGACACTGCGGGTATGAACCGCATGCTCTAGCCAACTGAGCTATACCGCCGTTAAATTGGTTGCGGGGAGAGGATTCGAACCTCTGACCTTCGGGTTATGAGCCCGACGAGCTACCGGACTGCTCCACCCCGCGATAAAGCGCCGTTTCATGGCGACATCGGGTATATTAACAGACTCCCGGGAAAAATGCAAGAGCTTTCAGGCGGGAACTTTATTTCTTCTTCCCGTTCTTTGGGCTGCTTTTTTCCTTCGCGGTTTTTTCGGGCACGCTTTTTGTTTCTTCTTTCTTCTCCTGGGCGGCGTTGGGACCGATGACGACTTTCATCCCTTTCACGACCAGCGGCTTGAGTTTTTGCAGATCTTCATTTTTCATGCGGATGCAGCCTTCGCTGGCCAGCGTACCGATTGATTCGGGATCGTGCGTGCCGTGGATGCCGATCCCCTTCCAGCCGGTCTTGAGGCGAATGAACCACGGGCCGTAAGCGTTTTTGATGACGCCCTTGCCGTCCTTGAAGTCGTGAGTCCAGCTGCTGGCGTCCTGGATCTGCTGCACGGAGAAACTGCCCTCGGGCGTGCGCATGTCGCCGGCTTTCCGCTTGTTGCCGGGCACCTTGCCCAGGGCGACGCCCCATGAGTCGATCGCTTTGTTGCCCTCGGCAAGATACAGTCTGAAACCGGCCTTGTCGATATAGATCCAGCGTCCTTTTTCATCGCTGCGGGCGATGGCGGCCGGTGCCGGCTCGTCCGCCGGGCGGGGCGGTTCGACATCATCTCTGAGGCCTTTATTGGCGCCGACGTTCTTGGCCACGACGCCGGTCGCTTGTTCACTCGCGAGGTCAGGGCCGACGATGGCCGGCTTCAACGCGGTACCGACGATCTGCGGTTTGGGCGGTTCTTCGGTGCCGCCGTGAAGTTCCCAGGCGCCGAGAGAAACCAGTCCTACAAAAAACGCTACCGCCAGACCAGAGAGGACGAGAAAATTTCCTTTCGCTCTTCCGTACATCATCATACCTCCTTCTGTCTTTCGTCCCTTTTATTTTACACAATGGGACTTTTTTATGCCATAATGAACGTACTGATTCGTCATTTTCCTAAAGATCTTTCTCGTCGGAGGTTTTTTCATGAACGATCTCGCGTCCTATATCGATCACACGCTTTTGAAGCCCGACGCCACAGAATCCCAGATCCGCGCGCTCTGCGCCGAAGCGCGGCAATGGCGCTTCGCTTCGGTCTGCGTCAATCCCCGCTGGACGGCGACGGCGGCCGCAGAGCTGCGCGGCAGCGGCGTCAAAGTCTGCACGGTGATCGGGTTCCCGCTCGGCGCTTCGGTCAGCGCCGTCAAGGAGTTCGAAGCCCGCCAGGCCGTAGCGGACGGCGCCGACGAACTGGACATGGTCGTCTCCGTCGGCGACCTCAAAGCCGGCGGCGACAAATACGTGCGATCGGACATTGCCGCGGTCGTCAGGGGCGCGCAGGGGCGTACCGTCAAAGTCATCATCGAAGCCTGCCTGCTCACCGACGAGGAAAAGGGGCGCGCCTGCCGTCTGGCCGCCGCGGCGGGAGCGGATTTCGTCAAGACCTCGACGGGGTTTTCCAAAGGCGGCGCGACCGCGCGCGACGTGGCGCTGATGCGCGCCGCCGCAGGACCGACCGTCAGCGTCAAAGCCGCCGGCGGCATCCATACGCGCGCAGAGGCGGAAGAAATGATCGCCGCCGGGGCGACGCGGATCGGGGCTTCGGCCGGCGTGGCGATCTGCCGGGAAGCGGAAGCATAGCAAAAGCGGGCGGCCTGACGGGGCCGCCCGCTTTTGTTTTATGGCCGGCACTCGCGCAGATAGCGGTTCAGCGCCTTTTCCGGCGCGTCAAAAGACGCCGCCAGCGCGTAGCAGCACAGGCTATGCACGAACTCGACGGAGCGGTCCATCTGGTTCCAGACGCGGAACCCCGCCTTCGCCAGACGGGCCATGCCGACGCGGTCGTAGCCTTCGGGGTGTTTGACGCCGCCCTCGGCCTGGCTGCACGCGATTACGTACGGCGTCGTTCCGTTACGCCGTTCGATGCCGTCCAGCACGGACGGGATCATGTTGCCGGCGCCGTAGCCGAGCAGACACAGGAAGCGCTCGTCGCCCTGCCATTCAAAACGCGCTCCCGGCTGGGCGAAGAACCAGCGGATAGCGGCGCAGCGCTCGCGCAGCACGTCGGGATCGAGGCCGATCATCCTGCGCGTTTCTTCCGGCAGCTGTCCCGCCGCAGCCGTGCGGAAAGCCGCCGGCGACGGATCCAGTCCCCAGTCAGGATTGAAGAACAGCGGCTGGCCGTTGACGGCGTTAAAGGCGTCCGGATGCATGGCGTGCGTCTTGTGCGCCCGGTCGCCGGGGATCAGCTTCCAGTTGAAATAGACCCACACGCCGCGCAGATCGGAACAGCAGGCCATGGCCGCTCCGCGCAGGTTCGAGGTGACGTCCTCCGGCATGTAGTCCAGCGTCAGCTGGCTGCCGGTGAGGACGACCGGAATGGGCAGACTGCCGAAACACAGGCTCATCCACGCGGCCGTGCTCGCCATGGTGTCCGTGCCGTGAAGGATCAGCACGCCCGAAAGTCCCCGCTCCAGCTCCGCGGCGATGCAGCGCGAGATCAGCAGCCAGTGCCCCGGATCCATCTCCGAACTGTCGATGCCGGGACTCCCAAGCGGCTCGCGAAAGACCGCCTCCACGCCGCGCTCGGCAAAAAGCTCGGCAAGAGAATCTTTCAGACGCCGCGACGCGCCCGAAACCGGAGCCTTGCCCTGCCCGTCGAAACCGCTGGCGATCGTGCCGCCCGTAAAGACCACCAAAAGTCGTCCCATGGATAATCTCCTTCGCCATCATGAATTTCACGTCGAAAATCGGCGTCAATCGCCGCCCCTATTCTAACCGAAGAGCGCCAAAATAAAAGCGCCGCGGCGAAATTTTTTTCTTCCGCCGCGGCGCGCGCCTCTATAAAAGAACGGCAAAAACAACGCCGTCACGATGCGATCGACTCAATCCGTGAAAACGGGATGACGCTGGATATAGATCAGGTCCTTGCCGTCGTAGCCGCCTTCTTCGAGCAGCGGCGCGGCCTTGGCCACGACCGTGCAGGCCGTCTTGGCGAGGATGTTCTCCACGGCGCGCAGCGAACTGCCCGTGGAAACGACGTCGTCGATGATCGCCACCTTTTTGTGATAGATCTTCTGCACGTCGGCGCTGTCCATGACAAGATGCTGCGGCGCCGCCGTCGTGATCGACATGACGTCGGCGATGAGCGGATTTTCCATGTAGGCCTTGACGGTCTTGCGGATGACGATGTAGTCGATGCCCAGACGCCGCGCGATGGCGTGCGTCAGCGGAATGGCCTTCGCCTCGGGGCAGACCAGGTAATCGATGCCCTCGGGCAGACGCCTCGCCAGTTCTTCGGCGCAGGTTTCGACCAGCTCGGTGTCGCCCAGCATGACGAACGAAGCCACCGTCACGTGATCGGCCACGCGGCGCAGCGGCAGCTGGCGGGTCAGTCCCAAAAGGCGCAGTTCGTACGTTTTTTCAGTCATCGCTCAGTTCTCCTTGTGCTCTTTATAGATGGAAGATCATGCGGATCGCCGTGCCGGCGACCAGCCCGACGAAGGGATTCCAACGCGCCGAGGCGAAGATCGTCGCGCCCACCACCATGCCCCAGGGCGCGAAGCCAAAGCCGTTCAGCGCCTCGGGCGGCACCGCGCCGATCGCCAGCGCCGCGTTGTTGATGAACGTCACAAACACGCCCAGCACGAGCAAAAACCCGGCGATGGACGAGCGGTGCACGTAACGCCCGATCGTCGGCAGCAGGCGGAAGATCAGCAGCGCCGCCATGATGCCCATCATCATCACCGAAGAGAGCACGGGGTGGGGCGCGGTCGCCGTGCCGGAGATGATCGACTCCACCGGCGAACCGCCGAACAGCGTGGAAACGATGTCGGCCGCGCTCGAGTAGATCGCCAGATGGTCGACGTTGGCGTTCACCCGCGCGATGGAGCCGGTGATCTTGCCGAAGGAGATGTTGGCGCCGATGTTGATGCAGGCCATGGCCAGCGCGCCGGAGAAGACGCGCCGGCTGCTCCAGAACCGCCATTCGATGTTGCCGAAGCGGAACTTTTCGTTGCCGACGTCGGCGGACAGACGGTCGAGCTCCATGCGGCGCACGCGCAGCAGATAGTTGTAAAGCAGCGTCGACGCCGTCACGGAAACGATGATCGTCCAGGCCAGGTCACGCGTCCAGAACCACACGGCCAGCGCTACGGCCACCGAGAGCGAGCCGGAATACTTCTCGGACCTGAGCATGTCCACCGAAACGTTGGCCAGCATCAGGCCGACGCCGGCCATCATCGAATCGACGACCGCCGGGCCGATCCAGCTCACGATCGCCTCGTTCAGCCCCAGCAGCGAGGGGACCAGCAGGAACACCGCGCCCCAGAAGACCATGCTGAGACGCTCGCGGATATCCTTGCCCAGATTGCCGGCCAGCGCGATCGTCTCGGCCTGGAAGGAAATCGTCGCCACCGAGTTGAAATACAGCGAACCGCCCACGCCGGCCAGAAAAGCCAGCGCCGTCGGTAGCGCCGCAAAACCGTACATCAGCGCCAGCAGCCCCTGCGGGATGCCGTTGACGACGACGGCCAGCGCCGCCAAAAGATCCTTGACCACAATACCACACTCCTCCGCAAATGATCGAACAAGCTTTACGACCGTTACTTTTTACTCCCCGCTCGCTTTAAAGTCAAGAGTGCGGAAGCCGTCATGGAGGAGGGCTTTCCCGGGACTCGTTCCCGTTTTCAACGTATCTTTTCTCCGTCTCGGCACAGCGCAAAGATGGCAAAGTTTTGGGAAAGACGGCGTCGGGACGTTTCTTTGCTTTGCCAAATGTTTTATCCTGTCTCATTCTCATCGTCAATTAAAAAGCTCAAGCGTTTGTGTTATGATAAATGCGTTTTCCTCATATCGCTCTTTGCATAAAGGACTGATTTTGATGACGTGGGGTCAGGGGCTCAGCATTTTCTTCCTCACCGGGCTGGACATCGTATCGTTCATCGTCCGCCTCTCCGCGCTGGTGATCATCCCCCAGCGGCACAATCCTTCTACGGCCACGGCGTGGCTGCTGGTGATCCTGCTCTGGCCGTGGCCGGGCATGATCGCCTACTCCATCCTCGGCACCAACGTGCTGCCGTCGCGCCGCATGGAACGCCACAACGCCATGCTCTCGTATTTTCACGACATCCGCGCGCGCATGATGCATTCCGAACTGCCGGGCGCCATTTCGCCGCAGCTGCCGCCGTCGCTCCAGGCCACCGCCAATCTGGCCCAGAATCTGGGGTATCTGAGCGCCGTTCAGGGTAACACGGTGCAGTACGTCACCGAAGCCGTCGATTTCATCGATACGCTCGTCGACGAGATCGACGCCGCCGCCAGCGAGATCGACCTGCTTTACTACATTTTCGCCGACGATTCTCAGGGACGCAAGGTGGTCAACGCCTGCCGGCGGGCGGCCCGGCGCGGCGTCACCGTGCGGCTGCTCCTTGATTCCGTGGGTTCGCGCGAATTCCTGCGCAGTTCTCTGAGAGAAGACATCCAGCGCGACGGCGTCCAGGTGGAGGAAGCCCTTCCCGTGCGCATCTACCGCGCCAAAGCGGCCCGCTTCGACCTGCGCAACCACCGCAAGCTCGCCGTCTTCGACAGCCGCGTCGCCGTCACCGGTTCGCACAACGTCACCGAACCCAGCTACGGCCGCTTCGGCAAGCTGATCTGGAAAGACGTCAGCCTGCGCTTCTGCGGCCCGGTCGTGCGTCAGTTGGAGAGCGTCTTCATCGAGGACTGGTATGTCGAGACCGGCGAGCGACTCGACACCGCGCACCTGTTCTCCGCCAACGATAACTTCTCGGGGCCGTCGTGCCTGCAGACGGTGCCGAGCGGCCCCTCCTACCAAACCGAAAACTATCAGCGGCTCATCATCGCCTCCATCATCGGCGCCCAGGAACAGGTGACGATCACCACGCCCTATCTGATCCCCGACGAGGGCATGCTCCAGGCCATCGAAGTCGCCCGTCTGCGCGGCGTCAAAGTCAGACTGGTGACGCCGGCCCGGTCGGACCAGATCATCGCCGGTTACGCCTCGCGCGCGTATTACGAGGATTTTCTCCGCCTCGGCGTCGAAGTGTACCTTTACGACAAGGGGCTGCTCCACGCCAAAACCGTCACCGTGGACGACAACCTCGGCTTCGTCGGTTCGAGCAACTTCGACATCCGTTCGTTCTCCCTCAATTTCGAGATCAACATGATCCTCTACGGCGTGCAGGAGAATTTCGGCATCCACCGCGTGCAGGGACTTTACATCTGCGACTCCCACCGCCTCACGCAGGACGAATGGGGAAAACGCGGTCACGTTTCCATGGCGCTCGAGTCGGTCACCAAGCTGCTAAGCCCGCTGCTGTGACCTGGCGCCCATACATAAGTATTACAATCAGAAATAACTGTACATTTGCGATTCCTTCGGATATAATCTGACCGAATTCAATCTGCTGTTTAACGAAAAGGAAGTGCATCGATATGATCACCAAGGATATGCTGATCGCCGACATCGTCGACAAGTATCCGCAGGTCGTCCAGCCCCTGATGCTGTCCGGCATGGGCTGCATCGGCTGCGCGATCTCCCACGCCGAAAGCCTCGAAGAGGGCGCCATGGCCCACGGCATCGACCCCGACGATCTCGTCAGCGGCCTGAACGAAGTTCTCAAGGCCAACGGTATCGAGGACTGACGACACACAAAAGAACTCCCGAAAGCGATTTGCCTTCGGGAGTCCTTTTGTTTTAAGAATCAGGCCAGCCGACGTTCCAGCGCAGCGGCGATCCGTTCGGAAGCGCGCCCGTCGCCGTAGGGATTCCGCGCGGAAGCCATACGGACAAGACGAGGTTCGTCATCCATCAGCGCCGCAAATCGATCCATGGCGAGCGCCGGCTCGTTGCCAAGCAGCGTCACGATCCCCGCTTCCACGCCCTCCGGGCGCTCCGTGACGTTGCGCACCACCGCCACCGGCACGCCCAGTGACGCCCCCTCCTCCTGCAGACCGCCCGAGTCCGTCAGGATCAAACGGCTGCGCGCCAGCAGCGCCGCCATGCAGCCGTATTCCAGCGGCTCGACGAGCTTCACGTTTTCCACGCCCGACAGCGGCGGCACCACCGCCTCGCGCACCACGGGATTGAGATGGACCGGGAACACGAACGTCCACTCCGCGCGAGCGCGCGCCACATCGGCCAGACACCGCGCCAGCTCGTTCAGCACGGGCCAGTTCTCGCGCCGGTGCAGCGTCACCGTCACGACCGGGCCAAGATCGGGCACGCCGTCGGGCAAAACTCCTTTTTTCGAGGCAAAAAGGATCGCATCGACCGCCGTCTGTCCCGTCACGAAAACGCGCGCCGGGGCCGCGCCGCCCTTTAACAGATTGGCGCGCGCGCCTTCCGTCGGAGCGAAGAACGTGTCGCACAGCGCGTCGGTCAGCACGCGGTTGGCTTCCTCCGGAAACGGCTCGCTCATCGAGCCGCTGCGCAGCCCCGCCTCCACGTGCCCGACCGGGATCCGCTCCAGAAACGCCGCCCATGCCGAGACGAACGTCGTCAGCGTGTCGCCGTGCACCAGCACGTAATCGGCCTCCAGCTCGCGAAACGCCGCCGCCGCCTGCGGCAAGATCCGCGCCGCCAATTCCGGCAGCGTCTGCCGCTCGGTCATCACGTCCAGATTGCGCTCGTGCGGCACGCCGAAGATGGAAAGCGCCTGTTCGAGCTGCGTCCTGTGCTGCCCGGTCAGCAAAATCACCGGCTCCAGCGCGCCGCTGCGCGCCAGCGCCAGATACACCGGCGCCATCTTGACCGCCTCCGGCCGCGTGCCGAACGCGAGAACGATCCGTTTTTTCATGGGCGAACACTCCCCTTCCGTGCTGCGTCAATTATACACAAAAAAGCGTGAAACTCCCGGCTTATCGAAGCCGCAGTTTCACGCTTTCGTTTTACAGCCCCACCAGCGGGCGCGAAAAAGTCCACGTCACCTTGCCCAGCACCGACGGGATAGCGCCGCGCAGCTGCGCCGCGTCAAGCGACATCTCGGGAAATTTCTCCGACGCGGCCCGCAGTTCGCAGCCGCCGTTCGGCTTCCAGTACAGCCAGCGGATCACGTATCTCGAGCCGACTTTCACCAGCGCCGCGTCGCCGTCGAGGATTTCTTCCGCCGGATTGACGACCGCATACGAATCGCCGCAAATACGCGCTTTCGCCATGCTGTCGCCTTCGACCTGGACCACGAAAGGCTTCCTTTCCACGCTCTCCGCCACCGCCCCGACAAACGTGCGCGGCAGCGCGAAACGATCGTCGCAGTCAAACTCGGGACCGCCGGCTAAGCCGCTGGTCCCGAGTTCTCTTTTCATCAACTGGCACTCTGTTATTTCGAGTTATTTCGAGTTATTCACGACTCTTTTTTCATTGAGTATGCAGTACTCCTTCCTTCTCCGTTCCTCATAAGCATGCCGCTCACAACAAGCTCTTTCAGTTTTCTCCCCGCCGCACTCTGCGACAGGCCCAGCGCCTTTTGCACTTCGGCGCGCGTGGCACTGTTACGGGCTTTTATGTAGTCCATTATCTGCTGTTCAAGCGGCTGGAAGGGGCGCGTCTGCAGCCGTTCCGTTTCGCTGTTCTGGCGCTGCGCGTTCACGTTCGGTAGGGTGATCTTGAACGCGTTGTCGGATATCTCGATAAAGTCCTGCAGAGGGCGGCCGTCGTAGCTCTCTTTAATTTTGAGCATTCCCGTCCCGAACGCTTCGATCAGGTGCAGGCGGTAGAACACGTTGGCCAGTTTTTTGTTGCGCGGGACGGAAACACCCATCATCACGTCGCTTTTGGCAATGCCTTTGGCAAGACCTCCGAGGGAGAGGAACTCAATGCGGTCATCGTAAATGCTGATCAGTGTTGAGCCGCTGTACGAATAATCGCGGTGCACAACGGCGTTGAGCAGGGCTTCGCGCACGGCTTCGGGCGGATAGTCGCGAGTGTCGATGCGTTTGAGTCCTTTGAACTCGGCGCACGTCGCGTTATAGCGGTCGATCGTGACGTAGGCATCATCAAGCTGGTCAAACAGCGACCCCGAAAATTCGGCGCGGTCTTTGAACAGCGTGTTCTTTGTGCTGCCCTGAAAGACGGCCAGCTTGATGGTATGCTGGCACTGATCAGAAAGGAGCAGGCCAAGATTGGTATACGCGCCGTCTTCGCCGATGAGGCCAAGGGTACGCTTCTGCGTTTCGCCGAACGCGACTTTTTCTTCGGCAAATGTCTTTTGGACGCTGTGGAACGTCAGCGTCTGGATCAGCGAACGAGCGTCTTCAAAGCTGTCGCCGCTGGTTTCGAGGATCATCTCAGGATCGCGCTTTCCGTAGCCGGCACGGTGGATGCGCCCTGCCGCACATAGACGCCTTCAGGGCGTACTCCCTTCGCGCTCAGGTAATATGGGCAAGCCGTTCCCCTCTGCACGCTCGCGGCAACGACTTTTTTCCCCTGGATAACACGCGTTTCAACGCGCATGAACATGGTCACATCGGGCTTGATAGTGTCGCGGGCGCTGTTCGTCACCTTCAGCATCACGTCGTCAGGATCGTCCACGCCGAGCACCGTTCCATCGTCGTCCACACCGATCAGCAGTTCGCCGCCGTCGGTGTTGGCAAAGGCGATGATCGTCTTTTTGATCTCGTCGAAGTATTCTCGCTTGTATTCTACAGTCAGACTTTCGCCGGTCATTTTTTCCACCTCACGTTTCTGTTCTTTCTAACCAATTCTACCCAATTCTAACCATTTTGGCAAGAAAGTGGTTAGGGCTTGTTTAAAAAACATTTCAGCTTGTATTATTTCAATAAAATAACACTGGCAGCAACAAGAACAAAAGCGAAAAACGAAGCGTCAAGTTTGTCATAGCGGGTGAAAATTCTACGGAACCATTTGATTTTCTGAAAGAAACATTCAACCAAGTGTCGTTCCTTGTAAACATGCTCATCTATAAACCACGGTTCGGGATTATCGCTCTTCGGCGGGATAGTGTAACTTCCCTCCCGAGAAGTAATGTACTCTCTGATGGCTTGCGAACCGTAAGCCTTATCGCCGATGACGTTGCTCCC